>JAADYV010000472.1 GCA_010092855.1 Chloroflexota bacterium
CACGGCATCCGCGTCATCCGGCGCTTGTGGAGTGGGCATGTGGTGGCGGACCTCAAAACGGTGGATGGTGCGATTGGCGAGGTCGAGATGGTGCGCCAAGCTGGAGCCACCGCCGCGACGGTGTTGGGCAGCGCGCCCGTCGAGACGTTGAACCTGTTTGTCCAGCGCTGCGCCGAGTTACACATGGTGTCGATGATCGATATGCTGGGCGTGGGCGATCCGCTCAAGGTGGTGCTGCAACTGCGCAAACAGCCAGATGTGGTGGTGTTGCACCGGGGGCGTGACGAGGAAGGCACGCGCGGCAAGGTGATCCAGTACCGGCACGTCAACCGGCTGCGCAGCAAGTACAGCATGTTGATCTCGGCAGCCGGCGGCGTGGACCTCAAAGAAGCGCGCAGTGCAATCTTCAATGGGGCCAACATCGTGGTCGCCAACCTGGTCGATCCGGGCAGCCAGTTGACGGGTATCCCCACCAACACCGACGTAGCCGCGATAGCCCAGCAGTTCCTGGATACGATTGCCTAGCGATCTGGTGCAGGTCCCGATACAGCGTCCGGGGCGGGCACGGCCAATACCCGCCCCACGACTCAGGGAGGAGGTCGGTAGTCGGCGGAATTATCGAGCTGGTGTTTCGGCGCTGGCCGCTGCCGGAGCCACGTCTGGTTCAACGGCAGATTCGGCATCCTCTTCGGCGTCCGGTTTATACGCGAAACGGTGCAGCATCACGTAGCCCAGCGCGGCCACTGATCCCAGCGCGAGCGCGAAATGCCACAGCCAGTTAGGATTCAGGTTGTCGATGACCAGCCCGGCCAGCAAGGTCCCCAGGCCAGCCGCTATTGCAAAGCCGAAGCTGAACACGGCCATATAGCGCCCACGCATATCCTCGCGTGCGAAGTTGGCCGCCATTGCCTGCCCTACCGGGGCAATAAACATCTCGCCGATGGTGATGATCACCATGGCCAACACAAACAGCACGGTGGCGCTCACAAAGCCGAACATGCCAAAGCCCACCGCATACAGGAACGTGCCCGCCGCCATGACCAGCAGCGGGGGATAGCCGCCTTTGCGAATCCGGCGCGTGATCCAGAACTGCATCAGCACCACCATCGCCGCGTTCATGCCGATCAGCAGCCCAAAGCCTTGCGGCAAGATACCGTGTTCGTCGCGCAGAAAAACCGCCAGCGTGGTATTCATCTGGATATAAACGAGTTGTACCAGCACGCCGATCATCACAAACGACATAAATACCACATCGCGCAGCACGATTCCATACCCCCGGAACGATTGAGCCAGTGTTTCCTCTTGCTGCTGTTCACCGGTCTTTTCGGGGCGAGTTTCGCGCAGGAAGATCGCCAGCAGCACCGCCGTCACCAGGCTGGTGGTGGTATCCGCGATGAACAACAGCGCATACGACCGCTGCGCCAGCAGCCCACCTAACACCGGCCCAAACATGACCGCCACGTTAAACACGATGCGAATCACACCAAAACCTTCGGCGCGCTTTTCTTCCGGCAGCATGTCGGCGATCATGGCTTGTGCGGGTGGATCGCCCATGCTGCCCACGATGCCGAGAAAGAACCCGATGGGATACAGGTATCCAAACGAGGGCACGATGATCAGCGAGAGATTGCCCAATGCGCTCGTCACCAGCGCGAACAGGAAAATCGGCTTGCGCCCAAACCGGTCTGCCAGGGCGCCGCCAATGGTGCTGCCGAACAGGTTGGCAACGGCAAAAATCGCAAAGATGGTGCCGACCCTCGTCATGCCGACATCGAAGCGGTCGGTGATGTACAGCGCCAGGAACGGGAAGATCAGGGCGTTGCCGACCATGTTGATGAACGCCGCACCGATCAACAGCCAGAACTGCTGGGGGTATTCGTCATATACTGCGCGGAACCGCGATATCATCGCCAGATTTCTCCTACTCGCCTTGTGCAATAGACAAAAGCTTCCCTATCCAGCGGAATCCGCTGGCGAGCATAACGCTATAGCTCTCCAATGCGGGAGAGATGGTGTGCTACCAGGGAATGTGATGTTGTGACAGCCGGTGGTAGAGCAGCCGGTTATGCTAACGAGGTCATTTGGCATGGACGCTCGTCAGGGGCTGAATGCCGCTACTCGACCCACACCTCAACGTGCTCGCCGCTCTCGGTGTCTTGCACATCGACCAGTTTGCCGCTGGCCCCGCTCTTGATGGCGTCCATAATCTCGTCGTAGTCCATCCCGGCGCTGGCGGGCACAAAACGCGCGCCCAGCTTGACGCCTACGTTGACCACGCTCATGGGGATGTTGACGCTGACTTTGGCTTTGCCGGTATTCAGATCGGTGATCTTCACCCGCAGCAAGCGCGGATCGCGGCTGGGTGAGGGCGGTGTCTTTGATTTGGTGCTGCCACTACTCAGCGCTTTAAGCAGCTTGGCTCCTTCCTCGGCGCTCACTTTGCCATCCTGGATCATCTGCAGGATGCGCATACGTTCTTCGGCTGTCGTCATGTGGTGGGTCCTTTCTGCGGCACCTGCCAGATCATGTGTACCAGGGTGCGCTCTGGCTGGAAGTGGTATTGCTGTAACAAATTGGTGGCGTGTTCATCATCCGCCGGGTGATCGGTCACCAGGGGCCGGAGCCGCCCGCCCCAACGCCGGATCACAAACGGCAGCAAGTGAGCGTAGATTTCGGCCTGGCGGTCGGGCATGGCCAGCAGGTCAAAGTAGGCTGTCGCACGTCCGGCTTGTTGCTCAACCAGCACGGCACCATCGACCTGGTGCGCGCCGGGCACCACCCAGTAATCCTGCTGTTTGCCGTTGAGCAGTTGCCAGCCCCAAAACGATGGACGCAGCGCCGCCGGACGTGTGGGACGCAGCCAGCCCAATCCGCCCTGGCTATTTGGCCGGACAGTTTGCGCCAGGGCATATAGCAACGCGGCATCGGAATGCTTCCGCCGCCGAATGAGCGACGGGGCGGGTGGTACGTCCGGCAGGGTATGGTGGGCCGAACGCCGCCAACGGGTGAAAATGCGCTGCTCATCGAACCCCAGCCCGGTGTACAGCGCGCGGGCACCGGGATTGTCGGCCTCGACCTGCAAACACGCAAAGCGACCCCGCCGCGCGATCTGGTCCAGTGCGGCATGCATCAGGCGGTGCGCGATGCCCTGCCGTCGATATTCCGGATAGACGGCCACATTCGCAATCACGTAGCCCTGGCTATGTCCAGCGAACAGACCGGCAGACGCACCTGTCGGAACACCGGCAGGCGTAACTGCTGGTATACCAGCAGGCGCAATCGACACATTACCCACGATGCGCCCCCCTTCCAGCCAGACAAAGCCCTGCATCTGGGTGGAGATGGTACCCGCCAACCGGCTCAGCCACCACATCACCGGCCCAGACCGGCTGAGCATACGCATTTCGTGGATGATGGCGCGGGCCGAGGTATCCAGCGTGGGTTCAAAGCACACTTCCACCAGGTCCGCGATAGCAGCCAGGTCCTGGCGCAGCCGCACCGGGCGCAGGCCCGTGAAGGGGTGTTGTCGGGTCGAAAGCAGGCTGTCGGCTGACATTCGAGCGTTATCCTATCTGTCGTGTCAACTCTGTCCGTTAATCTTGCGCGTCCAGCGCGGCCAACAGGCGTTCAGCTTCTTCGATGCTGATCTTGTTTTCCTGCACCATACGCAGAATCATCAGGCGTTCTTCTTCGGAGACTGGCTCGGACTTGGCCTTGGGTGGTGGCGGTGCGCCGCCCCATTCAATATCAACGCGCCCGGTGCGCTTGCTGCCCGACGAGCGGCGTTCCATGCTGCGCCGCACGCGCTCAGAGGCGCGCTGGGCCTGGCGCTGGGCGCGTTCGGCCAATCGTTCGGCCTGGGACGAGAACAGCGCGGCTTTGGCCTGAATCTGCTCGTCCAGTCCTTCCAGGTGCTGGCTGAGCTTCTCTTCGAGTTGGGACAGCCGGGTTTCGACTTCTTCTTCGATCTGTACGCCCAGGTTCAACACATAATCTTCGGCTTCGCCCACCAGTCGCAGTTCATCGCCACCCTGAATATAGATCGTCGCACCGCCCTCGCCCAGCGTGATGATCTGCTGTCCGTCCGCCTCTTGTTCAACCACATCGGCGGGAACATCGAGCTTCACGGTCATACCCAGCGGCACGACAAAACGCGCGTCGGTTTCCGGGTGCACGCGGCAGAGAATGTCTCCCCCAGCACTGAAACGATATTCCTGGCCTTCCTGGAAAGCGACATTCAGTACCAGGTCGGACCCAATATGTTCAGCAGTGCAATCGCCCTCTACGTTGCGCAAGTAGAGATCGGACCCCACGTTGGTGACGCGCGCAGACCCGTTTACCTCACGGATGGTCGCGTCGGAACCGACAGCATCTACCGTGACGCTGTCCGCCCACTTAATGCGCAGATCGCCGCCCACTGCTTTGATGGTTACATCGGCGGTATGCCGCAGCGTCAGATCGCCGCCCACCGCGTTGATGTCTACTTTGCCGTTTAGATCGGTTAGCTTGGCATCACTGCCGACCCCCTGTACGCTGATTTCGGCGTCCGCGGGCACGGTCAGACGGCAGTCGCCGTCACAGCGCACCAGGCACGGCTGGCCTTCGCCCAACTGCTCGACGTGGGGATTATCGCCGTCTACCAACAGGTCGGCCACTTCGTGTCCACGAATGCGCAGCGACCCCGATACGTTTTGTATGATAACCGGGACAGTCATGTCTGCCATTTCGATGCGTTTGGTCATGACGATCCTGTGCCTCCTTTCATGGCTTGTTGGCTGGTCAGACTATGTTAATCCACAAAGATTCGTACATGCTCGTTATCATCAATATCTTCAACTTCGACCAGCGTGCCACTGATGTCGGGGTCTTGAATAGCGTCCATCACATCGTCCCAAATGTCACCGCGCAGTTCGTCGGAAAAGCTTGCGCCCAGGCTCATGCCAAATTTCACCCAGCTCAGAGGGACATTGACGCGCACCCGGTTGCGGCCCGAAGCCAGGTCATTGACGTGAATATGCAGCCAGCGGCCCTGTTCTCTCCGGCGGGATGTAGCACCGGTTTCTTCAACCCGGTCCGGTGTGGTGGCGGCGGTTGCCGGGTCACCGGCGATATTTCCCGGTTGGTCGCTGCTGGCCGTACTACGCGCCGCTTCCAACAGGGCGGTGGCCTCGTTGACGTCGATCTGGCCTGCGGATAATAACTCAAGAATTTCTCGTCGGGTACTCATCGCCTATGCTCCTTGTGTGAACGTTCAGGTCGTGGTGGCGGTGTACGTTTGACTGATGGAAGCAGAATTCGCCACTGAAAATCGTCACGCATCAGCAAACACTGCACCACTACCCAGGTCATCAAGACATTTCGCCGCGCAGCAGTTCAACGGCCTCTTCAGACGTGATGCGACCTGCCGCCAGGTCGTCCAATACCTGCCGCCGGACTTCGGGCGTGACTTCGTGCGCGTTGTCATCACCGCCGGGCAAGTCATAGCCCATCGCCAGGATGGTTTCGTTCAGCCGGTTGCGCACGGTGGGATACGAGATTCCCAGCTCTTTTTCCACCCGCGTGATTTTGCCTTCGCAACGCAAGAATACTTCCACAAATTCCAGTTGTTGCGGCGAGAGCATGGCCAGCCGGCCTAGCGCAAAATGCCCCTCAATGCTTACGTCACAATCAGGGCAGTGCAGCCGGGTGACGATCATGCTTTCGCCACAGACCGGGCAGCGTCCGGGCACTGGATAGATCGGATACATAAGCTGCGTCCTCTACACAGTTGGTCAATTTGTTCAGATAGTATCAAATCCTGAGCGGAAAGTCAATATCGCACCTTAGAATTTTAAAGTTTGTATTGGATATTTTGCAGGTTGAATATTGAAATTGTTGAAGTTAGATGCAGGCTGGTCGATTTTGCGGTACCGGGGTACTATCGAGCGAATTGTTCAAAATACTGTAAGCTAAAAAACACTTTGTTCGCGGTTTTACACAAAATATCACAACAGCGGATGTCATGGTATAATGGTACTATGAGAAAGGAGGTGCTCATGGCACCGTGGCACTGGTTGCAGTCGCAACCTCGTTTCCGTGACCTGACTCGTGGGCAAGGGCTGGTAGAATATGCATTATTGATCATATTCGTGGCCGTCGTACTCGTTGCACTGCTGACCGTTCTTGGCCCGGGTCTTCAGGAAATCTACGAGAACATCATCGAAAGCCTGTAAGTATCGCCGGAAATTCATCCCAATAGCATCATCAGTTCTAATCAGGCCTCGCGCAATGCGGGGTCTTTATCTTGCCAGTGCGCAAATATGCGTGCGGCGCTGTATGTAGGGGTAGTAACCGTTTGGCGATGGAGTGTTGGTGATGAAGTGGTTGGCGTTTGGGTTCTTCGTGTTTATTGTGCTGGTGGTGATTGTGGCCGATCTGGGCTGGGGCGTTATATTGTTCACGTTTCTGGATTGGGTGCCCGGCGGTGACAAGACCGGGCATTTTTTGCTGATGGGCATGTTGTCGCTGTTGGTGAACATCAGTTTGGGTGCAGCGCGCGTCGAACGCAGCCCCGTGCCGGTGCTCAGGGGCAGCCTGCTGGTGACCGTGTTAGTCACGCTGGAGGAGTTCTCGCAGTTGTGGCTGGCCGCGCGGGGCTTCTCGCTGCTTGACTTGGCAGCGGATTACGCCGGGATTCTTGTAGGCGGCTGGCTGGCCGTGTGGCTGGTAGCGCGCCGCCAGGAACTGGAACGCGCGTAAGGCTGCGCATTATTCTGGCAAGCTATCCGGTGGGGAAATGACGTGGCCTTCGTCGGGCTGGGGTGGCTCGCCAGAACCAAAGCGCTCCATCCACATGGTCTGCCCCATCCCCGGTTCCCATTCGTCGGCCAGGGCACCAGTTGTGCGCGTGAGTTCCAGCCCGCCCAGATTCCGCGCGATGATCTCGGTCATCCGCGGGCGAATCCATGTCAGGGAATCGATTTGCACGGCCACAGCGCCAGCGTCGATAAAGTCACGCGCATCATCCGGCGAGTGAATCCCCCCGCTACCAATTACGGGAATATCCACGATCTGGGCCACTTGCCCCGCTGCACGCAGGGCCTGCGCTTTGAGCCAGGGACCGTAGATGCGCCCCCCGGCCAATCGCCCAGTTTGGGGGTCGCGCGCTGTGCCACGGGGGGGAGCCGCAACCACCAGCGCACCGGCCCCTGCTTCCTGGGCTGCGCGCGCCAACAGCGCCGCCCGGTACAGCGGCAGCCGAACGATCACCGGCAGTTGGCAGCTTTCCTCGACGGCCACCAGGAAGTCCTCGACATCTTCCACTTCGGCCTGGTCGTGCAGCCCTAGCTCAATCCCGGCTACACCGTCGCGCCCTTCCAGCGCCCCTGCACAGCGCGCCACGTCTGCACCGGTGGTAGCGATGATGTGGACAATAACCGGCAGCGGACTGCGTGCCCAGCGCGCCGCGTGATCCCGGATGACGCGCTTCATGCCAGGATTGGGCAGCCCGGTATGCACCAATACGCCCGACGACAGCGGCACCACGCGCGGCCCCCGTGCGACCTGGCGCGGCTTCCAACTGATCGGGTTAGTGATCATTGCGCCCAGCTTGACCAGGTCGATCAGGTCCCGGTAAGCAGTGTGGTCGAAGCCAAATGTCCCGGTAGCGACCATCACCGGGTTTTCGATCATAAGCGCGTTTTTTCCTGTGCGGGTGAGTTCAATCATGGGTTGTCTTCGCTTGTGTGGACGCCTAAATCCGCGCCGCCAATGCGGTGATCATACCGGGAAACAGCGCTGGTGTCATCTCCTGGCGGTGCAGGGCAAAGGCTCAGCGCTGCCCGAATATGTCCAGGCGGTACGTTGCCTGTTCATAGCCCAGCGCCTCCGCCACCAGCAGGTCCTCGCGGGCGGCCAACTCCTGGCCCATGGTGCTGTAAGCCAGGCCGCGCATGTAATAGTATTCGCCGTTGTCCGGAGCCAGTTCGACAGCAGCGGTGAAGTCCGCCAGGGCGGCCTCATCATCGTTGATCAACTGGTAAGCCCGCGCGCGAGCTATATAGTATTCCGGGTTGTATGGATCGCGCAGAATGGCATACCCATAATCGTCGAAGGCCGGGTACCAGTCCCGTTGGCGGGCGTGGAGTTCGGCGCGCGCCATGTACAGGTCCGGGCTATTGGGGTCCAGTTCGATAGCGCGGTCATAGTTGGCGATGGCCGCGTCGAGCCAGTACCCATCAGGGCCAGCAAAGTCTTGTGCGGACTGGACAAAAAAAGCCACATCACCGCTTTCCAGCGCCACCGCGCGCGCATAATCGGCCTGCGCCAGTTCTCTTTCTCCGGCCAACGTATAGGCGTGCCCCCGTTCAGTAATACGCTGGTTGATCGGGGTCCAATTCGATGGCGCGCGTCAGGTCGGCGATGGCGAAGTCATACTGGCGCTGTTCACGATAGAATGTACCCCGCGCGGCGATGTAGGTAGCGTTGGTTGGATCAAGTGCGATAGCGCGAGCATAGTGAGCCAGCACCACACCGGGACCCCGCACATTGTCAAACGCGCGGCGGAAATGATAGGCGGCGTCACCGTCTTCGATCTGGACACCAAACGCAAACGCGGCTTTTGCTTCCTCTGGTTGACCTAGTTGTTCGTAAGCTCGTCCCTTCCAGTAGTAGGTGTTGGGATTCTGCGGCTCGAATTGGATCACCCGCTCGAAATCGTTCAGGGCTGCCGTGTAATCCCCGTTGTGGTAGGCCAGTTCGCCGCGCCACCGCCAGTACCGCACTTCATCCGGCACGATCTCGATGGCCTGCGAGACATCAGCCCCGGCGCTGTCATAGTCCGGGTCTGGCAAGGCGGCGTATGTCTTCGCACGCCAGAAGTAGCATTCAGCGTTGTTGGGAGCCAGGACAATGCATTCGGAAAAATCGCGGGCCGCAGCATCCCAGTCCCCGGTGCCGAAATATGCCTGACCGCGTATGAAAAAATGCTGCGGGTTGGCAGGCTGGAGCGTGATAGCCGCTGACATCGATTCCGCTGCCAGCGGGTAGAGCGCAGCATCCAGGGCTACCTGCCCCCGCACGGCGTGATAGGTGGCGTTGTCGGGATAGGCTTCGACTACGCGCGCCAGGTCCGCCAGTGCTGCCGGGTAGTTTTGTGCTTCATAGTAGGCCAGTCCGCGCAAGTAGTAGAGGTCTACATCCTCCGGATCGTCCTGTATGGCGCGCGAGAACGCCTGGGCCGCTGCTACGGGATCGCCTGCCCCCAGGTACCGCTGGCCCTGTTCAGCGGGCGTACCCAAGTCGTCGGGTTCCCATTCGGAATCGGATTCGGATTCGGATTCGCCGTCCAAATCCAGGTCTGCGGGCAGGGCTTGTACCATCACCGCCGCAAACACCAGGGTGCCGAGGAGAACCAGGACGATCCAGAAGCGGGGGTTTTTCAGGAGTTCAAGCATGATGACTGCCTCATAGCAGGATTCTCACGGTGGCTGCTTGCGTTAGAACGGTAGCGCATCGAGTTCGGTGCGAGCATCAAAATGGTCCAGTTCAAGGGCTTGTTCCAGGTCGCTGCGCGCCAATGCCGCCAGCAGGCCCATACTCAGCAGAATCCACACAAAGCGGCGGTGATGTGGGCGTGGCGGACCGGGTGGCTGAGTTTCGATTTCTGACATACATCCCCCGTTGTGTGAACCACCCTCATTGTATATCAGTTTGGGGAGGGGCCAATCCCACAAAAGTGGGGGATGTTCTGCGAAGGTGCGGCTAGCCAGAAGCGGGCCGCCAGGCCCCGACTTGCAGCAGCAGCGCGGCGAAGGCATCATCCGGCGGGGTATCTGGGGGCAGCGCGGGCCAGTGGCGGTGAAACGTCTCGATGGGGCGGACCGCCTGGCGCACGGGCTCTAGCTTGCGCCGCCGCTTGAACAACTGGTGTTGGGAGCGGTGGGCGAGCATGGCCTGGTGCTTGGCTTCGATCCAGGGCGTGATGTCGAGCGCGAGGTGTGCCGGATCGCTTTTGTTCCAGATGCGGTCCTCGAAGTCCGGCAGCCAGCCCGCCACACCGTAACAGACCAGGTGCGGCAAGTGCTCGCGGATAGCGCATAGCGTCGCGCGGTGAACCTGTTTGTGGGCCGGATGGCCATATTCGCCGTCACTGCCATGACACAACACGACTTCGACTTCCGCGTCACGGATCAATCCGGCCAACTGCAACGCCAAGGCTTCCTCATCAGTGGTGAAAGGGTATAGTTCCTCGTCGGGACCGATGACTGGGTCCTCATAGCCCAGCAGTGTCAGTTCCGCGCCCAGTACCGCCGCCGCCGCACGGACTTCCGCCTGCCGGACGGTAGCCAGGGCCGGGGGGGAGTTGGCTGCGACCACCTCCCCGGATTCGCCACCGCGCCCATCGGTGGCACAGACGATGTGGGTGTGGACGCCGTGCGCATGTAGCATAGCCAGCGTGCCGCCGGCCATAATCGTTTCGTCGTCAGGATGCGCGCCCAGAAACAAAACGCTGTGCAGCTTGTTGGGGGAAGGCATCAGAAGCGCACCTTCTTGAGATCAATAGCCGGGCCGTCAGTGCAGGCCAGCAGACTCTTTTTGCGTCCTGTGATCTGGCACGAATGGCACGCGCCTACCCCACAGGTGAATGCCTGGTAAAACAGCCCGAACACGAAGTCGTCTGGAACGTCGTGGTGGCGCAGTTGGGTTAGTGTATCGTACAGCGTGCCATACACGCTCAGTTGGGTGCCGGAGGGAGCCAGCGCCACGATCTGGTCGGCCCAACCGGTAGTTTCAACCTGTTCGGGCCAAGTCCAGTCCGTCTCGCCGAGCACGATCTCGACTGCCGGTGGCAGCAGTTCCAGCGGATAGCGGATGGCCTGCCCGGCCAGCACCAGCGTGACTGCGCCGCCCACCTTAATAACGTGCCGGGCCAGCCAGACCAGCGGCGTCGGCATGGCGTCTTCCGCGATCAACAGCAGGTTGTGCAGCCGGTCCCGCAACGGAATCGGACTGCCCACCGGCGAGATCAGGCTGGCGACCTGGCCGGGCGCGTGCACCCGCTCTACCGGCAGCTCAACCACCATCTGGTTACCATCCATGCTGACGGGAATCCAGTGCTCGCGCAGATACGGTTCCCAGCCGTAGTGGTCCAGTGGAGCGGCCATGATGGACTGGCCAGGCTGGTACTGGCTCAAGGCAGAATCGACCGACAGTTCGATCTGTTGTAAGGTGTTGGATACGCGGCGGACGCGCTCGATGATGGCTCGTGTTTCTCGCATGGCCGCAAGAGTACAACGCCGGGCGCGGGAATGCAAATCATGGGTGGGCGCACATCGTAACCGGGGGCATGAGGGCTGCGGTCCTGGTCGGCTGCCTAATCCTTGCGTGCGCGGCGAGAAACCAGGTAGCCGAGGTCCTGGGGAACATCCGACTCGGTGCGTTTGGGTTTTTCCCGCGACATCTGCCGCCGGATGGTGATGCGGCCTGCGTAAAAGCCCGCGCCAAACAATAACAACCCTGCGATCATAGCCAGGCCAAGGGTACCGATGCTGTCCGAAAAGAAGTCGTCGATGGGGTGTAGTACATTATCAGCCAGGAAGTCGGAGAGCGGGTTATCAGCGCGACCAAACAGCCACGACGTCACGCCCACGATGGCCATCACCGCGACATAACCGATGCACGAATTCACGAACGTGATCAGCGCTTCGTCCAGGTCGCCTTGCCGGATCAGGCGGAGTACAAACAGCGACGCTGCAACGACGAATCCAATGGCCACCAGCACGAGAATGGACGCCAGCATAAAACCCTCCTGCAACAACATTACAGGTGCATTATAGTCCAGGTTTGAGATACACGCCGACAAGGTGCTCGGCCATCTGCTGTGGCAGCGCGCGCGCCAGCACCACGTTCAACCGGAACAGCAGCGGAAAAAACGCGAAATACGTCGGGTCTTCGACGTGGCAGAAAACATCCGGTTGTAGCCCGGCCTTGCGTGCCAGCCGGTCCAGGTCGCGGCGGGTGTTGGCGCGATACACCACCGGGAAAGCATCCTCCTCCGCCCGGCCATACAGACGCGGGACCAGCCAGCGCTGCAACGGGCCGAATGTCCGGTTGAGCAGCGCCGCCGGACTCCACGCGCCGGGGGCCAGGAAGATCAACGCCCCGCCGGGCTTCAGACAGCGTGCGATTTCACGGAAGGTGCGCGCAGGGTCCGGCAGGTGTTCGAACACCCAACTGGACAGCACTAGGTCAACGCTGGCAGCATTCAGTGGGATCGCGTCCGAAGTGGCCGTAATGCGCGGCAGGTCCGATAGCCGGTGTTCGACCAGCGAGGTGTGGTCCGGGTCCAGGCCAATAGGATAGCTCACACGCGCGCCAAGCTGTTCCAGCACCCCGCCGCGCCCGCAGCCCAGGTCGAGCACGCGATAACCGGGCCGCAGCCGCTCGTGAATCAGGGCCTGGTAGACTTCGGTGGCAGGTTGCCAGCCGGGGCGACGCTGCGCATACCGGGCGCGATAAGCGTTTTGTTGTTCCAGGGAAAGTGGCACGGGATCACCTCACAACCAGCGGTCGAACCAGGCGCGGCTCAGGGCGACGTCGTAACGGTGTTCATCAGGATGCACCGCCAGCGAGCAGCGTTCGCCAGCGTCCAACAGGTCATAGGCGCGCTGCACGGTGTCGAACTGCTGGCGTGTGGCCGCGATGGGGAAGAGCGGGTCATGTTCTCCGGCGATGAAGCGCACCGGGCGCGGCGCGATCAGGGCCGCCAGGTCGCCCATTTCGGCCAGCGTCAGGATGCCGGGCACATAGTTACACTCGCAGTGCTGCACGCCCAGGATCGAATGCTTGAACGAGCAGAAGTAACAGTAGGGTACGGCGACCGTGATGCGATCATCCAGCGCAGCAAGCCATAGTGTCGTCGTTCCGCCGCCGGAATTGCCGGTGCAGCCCATCACGCCCGGTACCACGTCCGCCCGCGCCCGGATGAAGGACAGCAGGTGAAGGGCGTCCCAGATGCGTTCGCCCAGCATGGTGCGCCCGTGCAGCAGGTATTCAAACGACAGTTGACGGCAGGCGCTGTGAAACGTCTCGGCTTCGATCACCTGGTCCGAGAGGCGCTCCCCGAAACCACGCTGCGCGATCACGCCGACGAGGTAACCGGCTTCGGCCAGCCGCTGGGCGTAATTGTTGTCCAGCGCGCGCCAGTGGTCGGCAGTGTCCGGATCGGGATAGTTGCCCAGAATGTACTGCACGCTTGGGTTGTGCCCGTGAAAAACCAGCACCGGTTTGTACGGTGGCTCCCCTTTGGGCACCAGCACGTAGGCCGGCGCGGACACGCTCTCGCCCACATCGAGCGCGAATTTTTTCTCGACATACGCGCCCTGGTCAGTGCTCGTCAAATGGACTGCCTGTACTGATCGAGGTGGCGTCCGCCCGGCAATGCCCAGCAGGTGGCTGATTGCCTGGCGCAGCGCCGCACGCCACAGCTCGAATTCGTGCGGAGTCTGCGCCCGCAGCGCTAAACGGCGCGGCCCGTTGGCATAGAGATCATCGACGTGCGCTTGCAGGTGAAACTGGGAACCGGTCATGTCTCGTGATCCTGGGTAGGGAAGTTGGGTTAGCGCAGGCTGACGCGGCTGCCGTCCGGTGTTTTATCGACCGCAATCTGCACCGGGAAGACGTCGCGCAGTTCGGCAATGTGCGTGATCACCAGCAGCAGGTCGAAGTGATCCTGTACGGCGGTGATGGCCTCCACCAGTCGCTGCCGCCCGGCTTCATCCTGGGTACCGAAACCCTCGTCGATGAACAGCGTGCGCAACTGGGCCCCTGCGCGCCGGGCCAGCATTTGGCTGAGCGCCACGCGGATCGCAAAGTTGACGCGGAACGCCTCGCCGCCCGAATACGACTCGTAGCTGCGCGTGCCGAGTTCGTCGCTGATGAGGATGTCCAACGTTTCGGCCACGCCACCGGTGCGTTTTTCGCGCTGGGTATCCAGCCGGACGTGCATCCGTCCATCCGTCATGCGGCTGAGCAACTGGTTGGCGGACTCTTCCAGTTCCGGGATGGCGGCCTCAATGATCATGGCCGGGATGCCGTTTTTGCCGAAGGCGTCGCGCAGGTCTTCGAAGATACTCTTGCGCTCGGAGAGGTCCACCCGGCGCGCTTCGAGGTCGGCTTTGCGCTGGCGCGCGTTTTCCAGCGCAGTGAGCGCCTGCTGGGCGCGGATGACGCTCTCCTGGGCGCGTTTTTCCTCGGTGCGGCGGCGGCGAACTTCTTCATCACGGCGGCGCGCCTCGGCTACCAGTTCGGTCAGGCCATCGATCTCCAGGCGGGCGGCTTCGGCTTCGCGTTCTTCTTTAGCCAGCGCTTCGATCCAGCGGGCGCGGCGCGCGGCAGCGGTGGCGATGGTTTCTTCGATCTCCGGGAGCTGGGCCAGTGCCGTTTCGAGATCGTGCTGGCGGCGCTCGTAATCGTGGTATTCCGAGAGCGTGGCGCGGGCCGCACTGTGCGCATCGGAGTCGTAACCCAGGGTGTCGATTTCCGCCTGGACGCTGTCGCGCTGCGCTTGCAGTTCCTGGGCATAGTCGCCGGATTCGAGCATGGTTTCCAGCACGGCCACCTCGGCCCCCTCGGATTGGAGCGTGCGGCTGGCTTCTTGCGCCGTGTCGAGGTTGACGGTGAGCGCGGTCGCCCGGTCGCGCAGGGCTTGTAGTTTGCGCAGTTCAACCTCGATGGCGGCGATTTCATCCTGATACGCCGCAATAGTTTCCTCGATCTCAGCCAGACGCGCCTGGTTCGCGCGGTAGGTATCGCCCCGGTCGGTGCCTTCGGTTTGCAGGTCGTCCAACAGCGCCTCTTTTTGCACCTCATCCAACGGTTGGCCGCAGGTCGGGCACACGGCTTCCGCCGCCTGTACATCATCGATGCGCGCGCGCAGGGCTTGCATCTCGTCGTATAGCGTGCGGTTGAGCGTGCGCAGTTCCGCGCTTTCTTCGTTCAGGGCGTGGATGGCGTCGCGCAGTTCGTCCCGGTGCCGTTCTTCCGCTTCCAGCCGCCCCACTTCGGCCTGCACTTCACTGAGCGACGACTGCAATACGTCCAATTCGCCTGACGCACGCTCGGCTTGCACCATCCGGTCGCGGTGCAGAACAACCTGCGCTTCGAGTTCAGCGCGCGCGTCCTGAATGCGCGTGTTCACGTCGGCCAGCCGGTCCTTGATAGCCGTCATCTCTTGCAGTTTCTGGCCCAGTTCCTGGTCGACTTCGCGTGCCGCCTGAAGCTGGGCATACCCCTCCTGGATCGAGTCCTGCTGCTGGATGGTATCTTCCAAGCGAGCTTTCTGCGCCTCGTGTCGCTGGACCTCGCTCACGATCTCGTCCAGGTCCGCCTGGCGCTGCTTGATGCGGTGTTCAGCCTGCGCCAGACGACTCTGCGCGGCGATCATTTGCTCTTCGGCCCCGGCGACCTCTTTGTAGCGGATTTCGGCTTCCTCACGTAACGCAGCAGCATCCTCCAACGCCACCTCTGCGATCTCCAGGTCCCGGCGCAGCGCAGGTTCTTCGGCCTCCTGGCGCTCGATGTCCTCCACGCGCGCCGCGATCACGCCCAGGTCATGGTCGATCTGGCGCAGCGTGTTCTTGGCGTGGGTCTCATACGCGCCCCATTGTTCCAGACCCAGAATTTCGGCCAGGATTTCTTTGCGCTGGGCCGGGGTTTTGACCGTGAAGGCATCTGCGTGCCCCTGCTGCAAAAAGGCCGAATGGATAAACGTCTCGTAATCCAGGCGCAGCAAGTCGCTGATGCGATTTCCTGTCTCGCGGATGGACGGTGCGCTGATGGGTTGGAAGCGGTCGGCTCCCTCGTCCCACACAAACAGGTCGAGCGCGCTGCGCCCGGTGCGGGCCGTTTTTCCCTTCTGCCGCTTGCGCACCACGCGGTACAGCGTCGCGCCCTGGAGGAAATCGAGCTGGACCAGCATCTCAAGCTGGCCCTGGTGGATCAGGTCGTCGTCGGAGCGGACGCGCGCCTTGCCCCACAGCGCCCAGGTGATGGCGTCCAGCAGCGACGTTTTGCCCGCGCCGTTAGGCCCGGTCAGGCAGGCCAGGTGAATGCCATCGAAGATGATCGGGTCCGGGTTCCGGTAGGCCAGAAAATTGCGGAGTTCGAGGCGGGTGGGCAGCATGGGTGACTTTCACCTTACAAAACTGGTAGATGGCGTCATCAGAACAGCGATCAGAACAACAGTCCAGACTCTACCCTATCCGCCAGGAAACTCAAGTGGGAGAATCAAGAAGTAGAACACGGCGCTGGCAAGCACGCACACTATGACAAACACGGCGCTGATGCTGCCAAACAGGTCCTGGTGGCCCCGAACCGGCTTGTCCTGCTCCCACCGCAGTCGAACGTAGATCAGCGTCAGAAGCACGGTCATCAGGCCGGGCATACCGGCACAGGTTATTAGGCTCGCGTTGAGCAGCCAGCCCGCACTATCGTCTGCCGGGATCAGCAGCGGGTCCACGACCAACATCACCACACCAGCCACACCCAACAATGTATTGAGAACCCATACCACGAACACGGGTTTCCACCCATGCTGCCGGACAATGCCCGTCATGCGCTGCATCTACCCGTTTGCTCCGCGTTGTAACGGCAGCGTGATGGTGAAGGTGCTGCCCGTGCCCAGTTCGCTGGTCACGTCGATGCGGCCCTGGTGCGCTTCGACAATCCGCCGCGCAATCGTCAGGCCCAGCCCCATGCCGCCCTGGACCGTGTTGCGGGCGGGGTCGGCGCGGTAGAATCGTTGGAAGATATGCGGCAAGTCGATGATACTGATGCCGATGCCATTGTCGGCTACCGTGATGACGCCGTGTTGGCTCGTCTGCGATAGGTGGACTGTGATTTGTCCCCCGTAGGGCGTGTAGTTGATGGCATTGGTGAGGATGTTATTGAGCGCTGTCTGGAGCTTGTTCGGGTCGGCCAGCAGCACGCAGCGATCCGGCCCGGCGGAAAAGTCCAGGGTGTGCTGCTTGTTGGCCGCGGCAGGCGCGACTGTTTCCACTACTTCTCCCACCAATCGTACCACCTCGACCGGATGTGTGTTTAGCTCCACCGTTTTGTCGAGGTGCGCCATGCTCAGCAGGTCGTTGAGCAGTTCTTCCAAGCGTGTAATCTGGATTTCCAGGGTGTTCAGGTGCCGCTGGCGGCGCATTTCATCTGGGTCGCGTTGCAGCACCGCCAGGCTGATCTTCATGGTCGTCAGCGGGGTCTTGAGATCGTGCGAGGCGTCGCCAATGAAGCGTTCCAACATTTTAACACGCTCGCGTTCGATGGCCAGTTCGACCGCGCGTTGTTCGTACTGCTTGCGCAGCGTGATATCGCGCACCGCGGCCACGCGCGCCTTAATACCCTTGTAGGGCGTGGCGCGACCCAGAATCTCAACCGGGAACGTGCTGCCATCGGCGTGCAACCCCACCGCCCGGTACGGCTTCTCGTAACCGGACAGCATGTTGTGGGAGACAGTTGGATGGGATTCCGGTGCGAACAAATCCAATACCTGCCCACCGGTCAGGTCTGGCAAGGTATAGCCAAACAGTTGGGCGAAGGTCTCGTTGGCATCCAGAATAGTACCCTGGTCATGGATCACGATACCCTCGAAGGTGATGTTGGCCAACCGCTCGAAACGTTCCTCACTTTCGCGAAGATCGGATTCGGCCTGTTTGCGTTCGGTGATGTCGTGAATAATCGAATAGAGCAGGGCGCGCTCGCCGACCTGAATAGGACCGCTGTAGACCTCCACGTCTCGAATGTCTCCACTGGCCAGTTTGTGCCGGAAGACAAAGTAGTTGCGTTGTTCTGTCCTGGCGCGCTGCATCTCCTCGTGAACTTGCGCAATGGTGAGTTGGTTGATGTCCGCGATGCGCAGGCGGGTGAGCGCATCCCAGTGGTAGCCATAAAATCGGCAAGCAGCATTATTGGCGTCCACGATGTCACCGGTTTCGGGATCGATGAGCAGCATGATCGCGTGATTGTTTTCAAACAGGCTCGCATACTGCGCGCTGCGGACCGCCAGTTCTGCCGCGATGTGCTCATTTTCGGCTTCCAGGCGGTGTACGTGCTCGCGTAGATGCGTCAGTTTTGTGGTGAGTTGTCCCTGGCTTGAATCGTGGTCTGTCATACACATTGTTAGTGAAATATGGATACTTCGATCTTATGCGAGGTTCGGCAAGAGTGCAAAACTGCCCCCATGTGCGCGGCATTAACCGGTGAGGACACTGGCGGCTTGCAACAGCATTTGGTCTATGACGTGCGCGGTAGGCAGGTCGTGCGGATGGCGGAAAAGCTGCGTGCCCGCTACCAGGAATTCTGCGCCCAGGCGCACAGCGGCACCCACCGTTTCGATCTTGATACCGCCCTGCAATTGCACCGTGCCCCCAAAGGTGGGGCGCAAAGCCGCAAGGTGGGCAGCTACCTCGGCTTCGGCCAATGCGCCTGCTGCCTGATTCGAACGCGTACCGGTTCCGGCGGCTTGCAGCGTTAGCATGACCGCGTGCCGCACAGGTGCAAGCTGCTGCCGGACGACATCAGGCGCTGCCGGCGAGAGGCTTTCGGTGCCGACGGTTTCGATTACGGGGCTGGCACACGCGCCCATAGCTGTGATTTGCCCAACCAGGTCGGCGAGGGCTGCTGGGTCCGGTACCGCGTCCAGTTGGAAACAGATTGCGCCCAGCGGAATACCAGTATAGGTACGCAGGTGCTGGGTCGGGTTATCCGTCAGCAGGTGCAGTGTCAAAAAAGCATCCTGCCCGGCCACCAGCGCGTTGAGGTCGCGCACAAAAGCCGGGTCGAACACGTGGGCGTTGCGATCAGGGGGTTGGCTGCCGAAACCGCCATAGTCGTCGAAATTCACATCAACGTGGAATGACCGCACGCCGTGCTCAAGCAAGGTCTGCACCTGCGCCACAACCTCGCGTTGCAGCGCGGCGGCTGGCTCACGGTCTACACGCCCATCGGTGATCGTGATCAGCGCCGGGCTGATGCGGATCACCTGACCGGCCAGCACATCCGCCCGCGTATAGGGCCGAGCCAGCCGGGACATGCCGTAAAACGCCTGGCCGGGGGTGATCATAACTTACTCCTCAGCGCCAAAAATCTGCTGCGCGGTATCGAGCAGCAGCGCGATCCGGTCGGGTGGATAGTCTTTCGTTTGCAGGTAACGTTCCAGCAGTTGGTCTGGGGATAGGCCTTCCGGCGTTGTGCCCAGGCGCAAGCGGGCCGGGCGCTCGACGTTGCGTTGGATGGCGGCGACGTGGTTCGCGCCCGCGTCTTGCAGCGCATACTGAATCGCGCGGTCATTGAGCAGCAGGTCGGCTTCCGGGTCGGCGGTGATGATTACGCGCACAATCGCATCGTCGAGATCATGCCGCAAGATGTCTTCCAGCACCACCTGGTTGGGGTCCCCGGCGCGGCGCACATCCACCCGCAGCGTGATGAAGGGGCGGCTGTTGACCGGCACGAACTCCCACAACGCGCGGCCCCGTTCCAGTTCGACCCAGACAAAACCTTTGTTGTCGTTTTCCTCGCCGAAGTCGATGCGTTCCAGGCTGCCGCTGTAAACGACGGGCGGCAGGTCGGCGCGGCCCAGCGTCAGGCACTGGTGTTTGTGGATATGCCCCAGCGCCACGTAGTCCCAGGCCGGGTCGGAGATGCTGCTGAGCAGCACGGTCACGTCGCGGCCCAACATCACGCTGCGTTCGCTGCCAAAGGTCGCGCCGGACACGCTGAAGTGCCCGGTCAGCACGCGCGGCATATCGACCTTGTTGGCGTGTTCGGCCAGCCATTGCAGCTTGAGGTCGAGATGCTGCTCGACCAGCGCGTCGATCTCGGCGATGGTGCTGCGGTGTGGCAGATCGACATTGCGCAGCAGTAGATTACGGACCGGGTAAGGCGCAGTCCCAACCAGCACCGGGCCGCGCTGAGTGTCGATGGTGTGCAGTGCGTAGTCCCGCCCCAGGATCGTGTTGGGTACGTTGAGCGTCTCGTAGATTTCGATGCTGGACGCGCGTTTTTCAATCGAGGGCAAGTCGTGGTTGCCTACCAGCAGCACCACCGGGCAGTGGGCGGCCAGGTCCTGGATGCGGAAGGCAAATTCGCGCTGGAAGGTGGGCGAGGGGTTGCGCGTCTTGAAGGCGTCCCCGGCGAAGACCACCAGGTCGGCGTCATGCTCCAGCGCATAATCGACCATGTCATCCATGCGGCGCAGAAAGTCCCGCACGCGGGTGCTGACGCCGATCTCCGGATCGGTGCGCCCGTAGTTTTCCATGCCGATATGGACATCGGCGAAGTGCAGCAAACGGATCGGTTCGGTCATGTGATGTCGCCTGCCATGCTAAACCCCAGTCTATTTCGTGCGTTCGATGGCGCGCAGCACCATGTCGTGCAAGAAGCGGTTGGATACGACTACCCCGCGATTATGCTCCATGTGGGTGCCGGTGGTCCAGTCCAGTGAGTTACCGTCGATATCGGTTACACGCCCGCCTGCTTCGGTTACGATGGCATGGCCTGCCGCGTGGTCCCACAGCTTTTCGCGGAAGCCGGGTTCTGGCACCAGCCGCAAATACAGGTCACCC
>JAADYV010000473.1 GCA_010092855.1 Chloroflexota bacterium
AGGTAGAAGTTGGCCGGGGCGTCTCGCTCGGCGGATTGAGAATCGGGTCCAATGCGTTCTGGATCGGGTCTTTGGTCGCAAAGCCAACCGCCGCCAGCACAATCAGGATCACCACCCCGGTCACCCCCCAGATGGCGTAGCGCTGCCGCCGCATCTGGCGCACGCTCTCTTCCAGGCGCATGATTTCGGTGCGTCGCCCCAGAATGCGGAATGGCTCGTCTTTGCACAAGTCCAGCCAGCGCTGGGCAGTTTGCGGATCGCCGTTATCCAGCGCAACTTCAACCCGTTCCAGGTGCCGGACCAGCAAATCGGAGACAATCATACGGTAGCGGGGGTCTTGCGCCTGGTCCCGCAAACCAGAGAGCATGGTGCGCGCCTGGCTGAGTTCGTTCTCGTAATTTTGCGCGATGAGCGCTGACGCGCGTTCCATGACGTGACGTGCCTCGGCCATGTTGGCTTCGCTTTGGCGGGCGCGCTGCAACAGCGCACTGATTTCGTTGTCGGTGGGCGTCAATTCGCTGGCCGACTCCAACAACCGCACCGCTTCACTCGTGAGCCGCAGTCGTTCATCAAGCACCGTGACTGAGTCGGTGCGCGCCAAAGCCCCCTGCGCCTGGTTGAACAACTGGGCGATGATGTCTTCAACCCGGTCCTCGATCTCGCGGGAAAGCTGCCGCAGTCGGTCACTGCTGGGCAGCAACTGGCGCATACTCGCCAGCGAGTTCAGCAAGTCCTGGAATTCGCGGGCGCGTTCGCTCAACGACCCGCTGGTGGTGTTCAACTGCACCGCCGCCTGGTCGAACTGCTGGCGCACATTCCGCACCAGGTCAATTCGTTCCTGGGAGAGTGGATCATTCGGCACTACGCGCATCGCGCCTTCGTACTTCTGCAACGCACCGTCCCAGTCATCTGCCGCCAGCAGTCGGTCGCCTTCGGCCAGCATTTCGCGGGCCAGGGCCAGGTCCTGAATGTCGAGCAGCGCCTGCTCCACGTCCTTCCAACTGGTGATCCCGGCGCGTGCCGCCAGGTCCCGCGCTTCACGGTAGAGCCGTTCGGCCTCGTCATAGTTCCCGGCGCGCACGAGCGAGTTCGCCCGGTTGTAGGCCACCCGCGCATCAAACGGAATGCGGTGATCGGGCACCACGCCGCGCAGCAGGTTGTCTTCAGCCTTCTGGCGATAATCTTGCGCCTGGGCATTGCTGGAATCCAGCGCCAAAATGCGGTTAGCCAGTTCGATAGTGCGTTGATAATCACCCGAATAGTACGCCTGGGATGTCTCTGATATCAGGTTGCCGACCATTTCCCGCGAGGACGGCTCCGGCGCAGCGAGGGGTGGCGCAGCCGGGGATGCATCGTAAGCGGGTGGCGGCTGTTCATAATCGTATTCAGGTGGCGGTGGATCGCGGCGCACCGGGGCGGGCGGCGGCGCTGGCGCGCGCGGCGTCATTTCCAGGCCATACCGTTCCAACAACCCCTGCACTTTGAGTCCCAGGTGCGGGCTGCGTTCTGCCGCCTGCTGAAGCAGTTCCTGGGTTTCGGGATTATCCGGGTCATAGTCCAGCGCTTCGGCCAGGATGTCAATTGCCTCGTCGATGTCGTCTTCATCGCCCGCGATCTCGATCCGGATACGCGCGCGTCGCAACAACCCGCGCACATTGGCCGCCTCAGGAGAAGCAGGCGCGCTGCGCCGGGCCAGATCAGCGAATAGCTGGCGCGCTTCGTCTTCGTACTGCGTGTTTTTACTTTGTGCCAGCAGCAGCCGGGCTTCACTCTCCAACTGCGCGATCTGGCTGGCGGTGGCGCTTGCCGGCAACGCATCCAGTTCGCGGCGCAGCGCATCTAACTGTTGTCGCAGATCGGCCATACGGTTTGGTATCTCCTCGCTCACGAACAATCACGACTAGGGTATGACCCGGTGGTTGAGCGCATCGTTGATCTGGGCCAGCAACCGGCGAAGTTCGGCTTCCATTTCTTCGTTGATGTCATCCATAATCACCGCTTCCAGCAAATTCTCACGCGCGGTGCGCAGCGCTTCTTGTCCCCAGCGCAAATGGGCCAACCCGGCCCGCATCTGGCCGCGCGCCTGCCGCAGGGTAGGCATCGTGTGTACACCGGGCAGTTCCCAACCATGTCGCCCGGCAACACGCTCCAACCCGTTGATAAATTCGCGGATGGTCGATATCTCCTGGCGCGCGCCCTGTTGCAGCAATTCCTGCAAACTAGGGCTCAGCGACGGTTCGACTCCGAAGTCCAGATGATCCACGTCGGCATAACGCGCTTCCACTTCAGATTGCGAGGCAGGTTGGGGCCGCAGCGATCCTTTTTGTGGCGACAGGCCGGTGAAGATTGAGTATAACGTCCCCACACACAAGTTGTGAATATCCTGCAACAGCGACTGGTCCAGGGTGTGGGTCCCAGTTTCCAGCAACTGGGAACTGTTGAAGTCGATAATGCGCAATGTTTGGCCGTCCCAATAGACGTGTTCCAGCTTGTGGTCCAGGTAGACGATGCGCTGATCGTGGGCAAAACGCAAAAAGTGCGCAAACTGGATTGCCAGGTCGATCCCCTCTTCTGTCGGCAAGCGCCGCCGCCCATTGGCCGAGTTGGGCTTCATCAAGTAGAACAGGCTGTTGTTGCGCGGCAGCAGTTCCAGCGACAGATAAGGTCGCCAGTGCTGCCCAATGTACGGATACAGATTCTCGCGGAAGGCGGAGACATTGGTACCCAGCGATAGAATCTCGCCCCCATCTGGCCGTTCGTCCTCCGCCGAAATATAGCCGCAGTCATAGAGCCGGACCGCGGTGGGGCTGGCGGCCAGCCGCACCAACAAGTCGGCTTCGTTGATAAACGCGCGCGCTTCCCAACCTGGCGTTCCATCGTCCGATAAGTGTTCCGGGCGCATCGCCTTGAACGCGACCAAACGGCTATTGCGCAAGTCTTCGGCTTCCACCACCCGCGCATAATGTCCTGGCGCAAACGTATCGATATAGTTCTCGATACGATACAGATCGTCCAGCGCCGTTTCCATTTCCTGCATTGTTAACCTTTCCCAACACGAACGTTACGGTAATTCATCACCAGAGCTTATGTCATAGTCAATGTCGAATTCGCTGATTTCAATGGCTACATCTCGTCCCGACACATATAGAATCAAGGTCACCGGCTCACCTTGAGGGAAGACGATCAGCGGCGTACCTGGCAGCTCGCTGTCGTCCAAGAAGTAGTCCAGGGTCAGGGTATTACCACGCCGGACCGACAGCCGGATCTCTTGCGCATTCCCCGATGGCGCTTCGGTACCGCTAAAATCGCCGTTGCGGTCGATGCCATACCGCAGCAGGCCGCTTTCCAACACAATCTGGACCTGGGCGCTCTCACGCTCACCGTCGTCGTTTTCCGCGCCCAGGCCAATCGTCACGGTATCCAGGGGCGAGGAAACCAGCCCCGTATCCGACAACAGGAAGGTCACATCCACGCGGGCAAACGCGCTGGCGGCTCCGGGCTGGAACAACTCGCTCAGGATTTCCGGTGACAACTCGATGGTGACCGTGTTGTCGGGCGCATCAGTCGTGGAAATGACCCAGATGCCGTCCGCGTCACCCGGCGTGATTACGCTGGTTGGCCAGGTGCGCAGGCCAGCCGGCAGCGCCACAATATCACCCAGCAGGTTACGCGGCGCTGTACTCGCTGGCGCTGGTGTCGGTGGCGGAGATGATGGTGCTGTCGTCGGCACCGCCGTTGGTGACACAACCTCTGTCGGTGCAACAGTCGGTGTTATCGGCGTCGGGGGCACTGCCGTCGTTGGCCTGGGCGTGGGCGGCACCGGGCTCGGTGGTGCGTCCGTCGGCGAAACAGCGGTTTGTTGCGCTTCTACCGGGGGCAAGAGAGCAGGGTCTGGCGCTTCTTCAGATACGCTCACGGCACCTGGTGGTTGGTCTTCGTCGTCTTCACCACTGGGAATCGGTGGCGGATCGGCAACCTGGCCATTATCAGAGCCCTCAATTTCGTCAAAATCATCAGCCCCAGCGCTATCTCCTGGTGACATGTCATCCGAAGACGTGTCACCGGCCCCCGCCGGAGCGGGATCGTTTTCGTCGTCTGTGCCACTTCCCCCGCCTGCCGCACGCAAAATCCCCAGGCCCACCGCTACCAGCAGCAGAATCACGCCGATAGCGATAATCCAATTCCAGGGAAGTTCGCCCGCGCTGTCCGCCTTCGGGATCGGTTGGGGAATGACCTTATCCAGCGTGCCATCGCCTTCCAGGTATGCGGGATGATCTTCGTCAGGTAGTTCTTCCCCGCGATCCGCTCCCTCTTCCACGGGGATCACGTCGTCTTCGACCACGTCCACCGGAAGTTGCTGCGTCACTTCTTCCCAGTGGCGGAACAGCGGATACAACGGGTGTTTGGTGATAAACAGGGACGAAAAATGGCGTTCGAAGGCGGCCAGTTTTTCCCGGCGAGTCAGGCGGCGGGTGGAGTAGGTTTCCAGCACCGCCTGGTACATGTCTTCCCATTGGCGTACCTGGTGGGCATAATCCGGTCCCAGGTGATCCAGGGTGAGGCTGACAATTCGCCGATGGATGCCGCCGATCTCCGGGTCGACGCCTGTGCTGGTGGTCAGCGCTTCCTGCTCCAGCTTGAGCCGCATCTGGTGCAGTTGTTCTGCGGTGTCTCGCAGACCAGCCAGCCAGGAAACAAACGAATCGATCTGCAAACCTGCGCTGTCAACCGCTGTTTGTACACCCTGCTGGGCCGTGTTTAAGGCTTGCAGCGCCGTATGGAACTCGCCATCCGACCAGCTTCGCACCGCGTCGTTAATCTCCTGGACGGCTTGTGCCAACCCGGTCAAGACCTGGCCTGCCAACGGCGCGTTAAGCGTAGGACGCAAATCGCCCAGATCATCCGGTCCGGTGACTGCGTTGAAGGCCACTTCCGCTTTCTGAACCAAACGTTTGGTTGTCAGGCCCCGGTCTAGTACCTGGTAGGCGCGGTGAATCTGGGCGTCTTCATAGGCGTTGGTCGCCACTTCGCACCAGAAATCTGCTTCCTCGAACTGGTTATCGAGCAGCGCGAGCACACCCCGCAGAACATAATGCATATACAACGCGCGCCACCCGGCACTGCTGCTCTGCTGCATGTAGGCTACGATGCCGCGTCCCATCGCACGCAGATAGGTCGCCGTGTTGGGCATTTGTTCGGCGAAAGTCTGGCGTTCGTGTTCTTCTTCCGAAAGCAGCACAGCCAGCGCTTCGGTTTCCGCCTGATCGGTCCGTTCGACACTTTGCGGACCGTCGTCCGCCAGCCAGGATTCCAGCAGGTCACTCAGGCTCTGCAGACGCTGAACCGCCAGGCGCTCGCCGTCAGAGGTGGCCAGCTCGCTCGCCTGCCGTGCGAATTCCGCCGCTTGCAAGCCCTTGCCTTCGTCCCAGGCGCGCCAGCCGTTGATCAAGGCATCGCCTAGTTGCTCATTCGGGCTAAGCCGTTCGACAAGGTGCGCCTCCTCGACCCGCGCCGCTAACGTATTACACCAACCCGCGATATGCGCGTTGAAGGGGCGGATTTCGTCCGCCGCCTGCGCCAGCAGATCAATTGTAGGCTGGCGACGTCCCAACGCCAGGTAGCTGAGCACAGTTTGCCAGTTCTGGGCAGACTGGTGCAATGCAGCGGCAGCGGCATGTAACTTTTGGTCGGACAGATCCTCCAAATAGGGCTGCAAGAAATCCTGCACACTCTCAAACCATGCAGCCAGGTTAGCCCCATCATTGTGTGGCTTGAACTGTCCCAGCGCCAGCACGGCCTGGTTCACTTCGTCGATGTAATCACGCAGGGTGTCGAAGTGGGGGGAGGTGGGATCGGCGGCGGCGGCGTGTTGCAGCAATTCACCAGCGTAGGCCGGGTTCTCGAATATATGATGCGCCACAAGGTCCAATCGTTGCACAATTTCGTGAGCGGCGCGCTGTCCCCGGATGGCGGTAGAGAGCGAAGCTTCCTGTTCGTGCTGGGTACGCACACCCGACAACCCATCCAGCCGTTCCTCGAATTGCGCCAGCAGCGCGGCCACCTGCTGGTACATCACCTGCAGGCCCGTCACGCCAGAGAGCGGCACCATCGCCAGATGCTCATCCACCTGGTCGAGCAGGGCAATAACGTCGTTGGCGCCATCCACGCGCAGCAAGTCGTGCCGCAGCCGGACCAAATGCGGGCGCAGCAGCGTCACCTCAGAAACTAGCGTGGCCAACTGTTCGGCCAGCAGCCATTGAGCTTGCTGGGCCCCGGTGCGATCTTCTGGCGTGGTGAGCAGCACCAGCCCCGCCGTTGCGTGCTCCCTCTGGAACAAGGCATCCAGTGCCGCCAGAAATCCGGCGGGGGGAGGTGATACTCGGAGGGTCTCCAACGTGGTTGTCGCTTCAATCAAAAAGCGGATCAACTGCTCATTGGTCGGGCCCGCTTCCGGCAGCAACTCGCTCAGCAGCGCCTGCGCCCGGGACCAGTTGCCGCTCTCCAGGTATATGCGGATGGCGTCCAGGTCGGCGTGCACCTTGATCTGGTTCAAGAAGAAATCGATCTCGTCCTGCAGGGCGCGCGCATCGGGATAACCAGGGTCCATTTCAAGCGCGGTTTGCAGTGTGGCCGCCAGTTCCTCGAGTTCTTCTTTGCTGGCCGTCGAACGCACCCGCCGCCGCACATGCGAGACGATCTCGTTCCGCTCGCGCTCCAACGGTAGTCGAAATTCCGTTAGTGCGGTGCGCAACTCCGGGATCGTGCCATAACGACGGCGGGGATCGCGATGCACAGCGTGAGTCAGGATGGATTGCAGCCGGGTCGGAATTCGCTCCGTATCTGGGCCAAAATTGACATAGAACGTATCTACGCTCTCCGACTCGGTGATCAGCCGGTTCCCGCCGGTCAGGATGAAGTAGAGCAGTTCGCCGCACTGGAAAATGTCAGAACCGCGCGTCGCAGTCGGCAGCGCGCCTGTTTCGTCGGTGAAGACTGCGTTCCCCCAGTCGATTACTTTGAGCCGATAAGCGTCGCGATCCCAGAACAAGTGCTTGGCGTCCACATCGTTGTAGATGATCTGGCGGTCGTGCGCGGTCGCCAGCAGGTCGAGCAGATTGTCGATGATGACCAGGACTTCGAGCAGCGGCAGGTATTCGCCCCGTTCCGCCAGCGCCAGCACCATGCTCTCCACTACATCACCCGGTGCAAAGTCCATGACGATGTATTCATGCGTGTGTCCACCTACACGAAATGTGCCCCCACCCCTTAGGTCCGTCAGTACCGGATGCCCGGCCAGGCGTTCCAGAGCCTGTTTTTCGTTGCGATGCTGACTTCCTGCCCGGCGCGCATCGGCGGCGCATCCTGTGGCGCGGGACGCTTGATCACCACCGGACGATCATTGTCCTGAGTATCGTAGGCACGCAGCGTCTCGCCCGAACGACCACGTGGAAAAATGTGATCGTAACGGTAGCGGTTATCGAACAGACTCTCTGTACGGCGTCCTGGGGGTCGAGCAGACATCCTGTGCTCCTGGAAAAGCCTGATAGACATATTGCGCACGACGCCCCCTATTGTACGGTGCCAGGGGGCGGAATACCAAAACACTCACACGATTCTCAAAATGCGCCGGATCGTGCTACAGTTGGCATAGTGACTGATTATCATAACAAATGTTTCTCGTAGTGAACATCCCGAACCTTATGGCATCAGACGCAACTTTTCGCTTTTTCCTCTTTGGGCCGCCCGCCCTGTCGATCAACGATCAGGGGATCAGTCTGCCCCGCCAACCGGCGACGTTGTGCGCCTTCCTGATCCTCAACCGGCAGCGACGCATCACGCGCGAGGAGATTCAGGCCGTTTTCTGGCCAGATGTCGAACCGGCGCGCGTCCAGGAGCGGCTACGGCGCACGCTCTATTTGCTGCGCAAGGCTTTGCACCCCCACACGCATCTGATCATTAGCGAAGGTAATGAACTGGCGATTGCGCCTGACGCCGACCTGTGGGTGGACTACGACCTGTTCGAAGCGGCCTTGATGGACGCCTACCGCGATGATCCACCCCGGTCCGCTGCGCTGGTGGATGCGGTGGCGTTGTATACCGACGACTTACTCAAGGATGTGTATGCTGATTGGGCGCTGTTGGAGCGCGAACACGCCAGCCAACGTTTCCTGACCGCCGTGCGGCACCTGTTGGCCGCTTTCCAGCGCATTGGGCAGTGGGAAAACGTGGTGGATTATGCCCACCTGCTGCTCGAACACGATCCGCTGCAAGAGGTTGCACACCAAGCGCTGATGATGGCTTTTGCAGCGCAGGGTAACCGGAGCGCGGCCATGCGCCAGTATGAGCAGTGCGTCCAATGGCTGGACGAGGAATTGGCGGCAGAGCCCCTGCCCGGAACTACCCAACTCTATGACGACATCCGCCAGGGGCGCGGTGTTGTGATGGCGGAAACAGCGTCCGCGCCACGTGTCTTGCCGCCGCCCAGCACCGTGACCGACTTGCAGCATCTGCCGCTGGTGGGGCGCGAGGCGGAACTGGACCGCATTGCTGCCGAATGGCACACGTGCCAGGGTGGTACCAGCCGCCTGCTGCTGGTTACCGGATCGGCAGGCATGGGCAAGACGCGCCTGGTACAAGAGGCCGCGTGGGCCATCCCCGGCCCAGATGTCAGCGTCATCACGGGAAACTGTTATGCGATGGAAGCCGGGACGCCCTACCAGTTGATCGCCGACTTGATGCGCAAGGCCGTTGATCTGATTCCCGCAAAGCTGGCCGATGCGTTGACTCCTGCAATCCGTGCAGGACTGGCCCAATTGCTGCCGGACCTGGACCCAGTCATCTCCGTTCCGCTGCCGCAGCCGACACTGGTCGCCCCAGATGTCAACATTCGGGTGCAAGAAGCTGTCACGCAAGTGATCCGATTGCTGGCGGCCTCTGGTTCGGGATTGTGGCTGATCACGGAAGATTTGCATTGGGCAGACCCGGCCAGCCTCGCCTGTCTGAACCATGCGCTGCGCCGCTGTGACGAATTACCGTTGTTGGTGCTGGCCACATTGCGCGACGAAGAGGTCCCGTTTGATTCGCCGCTGATGAACTGGCCCGCCAGTTCCGTACATACCCCGGCCCCCACCACCCTGATCCGGCTGGCACCGTTGCCACGCGAGAGTGTCCACCATCTGCTGGCCCTGCTGCTCTCCGAAGACCCGGCTTCACTGGCCCCGCTGGTGCATCATGAAACGGCAGGTAATCCTTTTTTTGTAGTCGAGACACTGCGCGCACTGGTGGACCAGAATGTGATCTTCACGAGCGCTGACCAACGCTGGCATCTACGTCGAAACGCATTGGACCCCCACGCCAATCTGCCGCTGTCGGATGCCGCACTGGACATGATCCGGGGACGGGTGCGGCGGCTGTCTCGCCCCGCACAGGAAGTGCTGACGGTGGCAGCCATCATCGAACACGATATTGACGAAAGCCTGCTCGAAGCGCTGATTGATCCCGCCGTAGCGCTGGACCTGGCGCTGGAGGAAATCCTGTATGCTTCGATTTTGGATGAGACCGCGCCGGGTCTCTACCAATTTCTACATATCAAGGTACGCGAGATCATTTACGCCGATACCAGCTCACCGCGCCGCCGGTTCCTGCACCGCCAGGTAGCTGACTTTCTGGCGAAAAACACCGCGCTACCCGGCAAACTGGCGACGGTATCCCGGCTGGCGTATCACTATGCCCAGGCGCGCGCCTGGACGCCGGCCCTACGGTATGGCTGGCAGGCGGCACAAACTGCGGTGCAAGCGGGAGCGATGGCCGAAGCGAACCGATACGCAGTGGTGGCGCAAACGATTGTTGACGAGCACCTGCCCGCCATCGATACATCGGCGCTGCCAGAAAACCTTCCCGCCATCCGGTTCGATCTGCTCGCGCTGCAAGCTGAATTCCGCCGCCAGGCCGCCACTGCCGGGCTGTATTACCCGCCAGACCTGGTCGACGCGCTCCAGGCCCTAGTACCGCAAGTGGACGACTCCCGCCGGGCACGCGCCGCGTTGCAACAAGCCACGCACCTGCTGGGCCAGGGAGCGTTACGCGAGGCCAAACACAGCGCGGAAGAAGGCCGCACCCTGTACGCACAATTGGGCGACAGGTGGGGCGAACTCGACGCCATTCAGCACCAGATCGATCTTGCGTTTCGCGCGGGGGATATGGTCACCATGCGCCACTTGTTGGACGATATGCGCGCCCTGGCAGCAGCGGTCGATCATCCCCAGGCACAAGATACCCTGGTGTTCAACGACTTGCGGCTGGCAGTCTACAACGCCAACTGGATTAAAGCCCTCAAGCTGGCCCAACGTCTATCTGCCACCCAGCGCACCCGCCTTGATCCGGCAGTCAAATGGCAATACTTAGCGCACCTCGGACTGGCTTTCATGAAATTGGGCGCACATGAGGAAGCGTTGATCGTTGCCCGGCAAGCCGTGCGTGCGAGCACCGACGCCAGGGTGCTGGGATTGGGCGCGCGTGTCTTGCTGGCCCGGCTCCAGTTCCAGACTGGCAACCTGGACCAGTCCGAGGAAACATTGCGCGCGCTGCTCGAAACACCCGATCCGCTGCTGGGCGAGGGGGAACTGGTCGCACCGGCGCTGGCTTTGACACGCTGTTGTGCGGCAAGGGGCGATCATCACGAAGCTGCCGTGTGGGCGGGGCAGGCAGCACAGGCTGCCGGACAAATACGCCTACCGATTCTGGTCCCATTAGCCCAGGTGGCTGGGGCGCTGGCCGATCTTGCCGCCGGGGAATTCGAGCAAGCCGCTCGCAGACTGAGTTATCCGCTGGAATTCTTGCTGCTGGTGGAAGATACCTCTCCGCAAGAAATCTTCACGCTGCGCGCGGCAGCCGCCCAAGGCAACGGAGATGTTCAGGCGGCGTCCAAGTGGTTGACGGCGGCCTGGGACGAGATTCAGCAGCAGGCCACGACTATTTCGGACACAGCCTACCGCGACTCGTTCTTGCGCCGCGTGCCGCTGCACCGTTTCGTCGCCTATGCACGTCGGACACCTGACTGGAAGCCGGTGGACCTGCTAACATTTCACCACGACCAGCGGCATGACACGTAGCTAGCAGGCTGATCTGCGACTACCATTCGCTTACCGTATTGGCCGCTGCCAGCGCCAGCAGCAACAAGTGCCACACCCCGTCGGCAATAGGCGCGGTCTCGATGTACTCATCCAGACGATGCGCGTTGCCTCCCCGCGAAATACCCACCGTAACTGTCGGCAGCCCGTTGGCCAGCAGCACATTTGCGTCCGTGCTGCCGCTCTCGTAGGCAACGTCCTGGTCGATGGTGTGGAGAGCCGCCGCCGCCAATGCTACCAGCGGGTCGTCGGCGGGTATGCTGCCCGCAGGCCGGTCCCCCACCACGTCAACCGCAAAATCGACACCTGGCTCTCGCAGCCTTTCAATCGCATCCCGGACTTGCTGTTCCAATGCGGCCAGGGTGGAGGTTTCTTCGGACCGCAAATCGAGATACAGTTCCGCCATGGTCGCCAGGCTGTTGATCGAATGTCCGCCACTGATCAGACCAATGTTGAAGGTGGTACGCGGTTGGACAGGCGGGGTCAAGGACGTGATCTCCGCACCCAAGGCCATCAGGCTGTGAATGGCACTCGCTTGCCCAAAATGCAGCCAGGAATGCCCACCCGGAGCCGTACACGTAATCCGCAGCCGTCGCACCGCGATTCCGGCATGGTAGATGTGGCCCAGCGCCATGCCTTCGAGCACAATCGCCGCGCCGAGTTGGTGGCCCAGCGTCTCCCACACCGCGCGAATCCCGCCCAGGTCACCCAGACCTTCCTCGCGGCTGTTGGCCACAAACCAGACATCGACCGGCAGGTGCATCTCGTGCGTATGGAACAGGTTGAGAAGAGCCAGCAGCCCGGCAACACCCAGGCTGTTGTCGCCCAGACCAGGACCGTAAATACGTTCCCCAGCGTGACGGACAGCCAGATCGGTCTCCAATGGGAATACAGTGTCCAGGTGCGCCGACACCAGCAGCGCCGGTTTGTCCGGGTGCTGGCCTGGCCTGCGCCCATAGACGTTGTAGACCGCGTCGGTTGAAATATCTTTCAGGGTATAGCGTGCAAACTGTTCCCGGACCAGAGCCGCGCGCCGCCCTTCGTCAAACGTTGGAGCCGCCACCTGCTGGATCGCAATGGCATCGTCGATGATGCGTTCGGGCGCTATCTGCTGCCGGATAGCGGCCAGTAGCGGTGACTGGACGAGATCGGCAATGGTTCTTTTCGCATCAAACATCAATATTGGGCCCTGTGGCGTAGCGTGCGAAGTCCTCAATCGCCTGGCGTGACAGCTCATGTTCGCCCAGCGCTTTGATCAGGTCCAGCGACATCGTGACGTGTGGCACACCGCACAGCAGTGTCGCTGTCACTTCGTCCACAGTCGTAAAACTGCCCGCCAGCACCTGCGTCTGGGTATCCTCCAGCACCCGAACCATATCCCGGATCACGCCCATAGCCGTGTCGCCTATTTGCCGCGTCATCCGGTTGACGTAGGGGATAATGAAGCTGGCGCGCACCTGAGCCGCGAGATAAGCCTGAGCCGGGCTGTAGACGGCTGTCATCGCGCACTCGATCCCCGCTGGCACCAGGCGCGACACCATCGCCAGGTTTTCGGTGGTAGTGGGCACCTTGATGATCACTTTGTCGGGGCGGATTTTGTAGGCTTGCCAGGCTTCGTCCGTGCGCGCTTCGACCGTCGCACCTGTCACTTGATAGAAAACATGCCCGTCGAAGATTTCGACTAAATCGCTCAACACATCCAGACCGAACTGCCCAGTCTGGCTGATGAGCTTGGGGTTGGTTGTGATGCCTTCCACAAATACCAGTTGTTGTGCTCGCCGGGCATCGTCTGGGTCAGCGGAATCAAGGTATATTCCCATGATCTCTCCAAATCTCTAACATTCAAAGCGCAATATCCGCTATATATTATGTACTATCTACCGCGTTTTTGCTCCCGAAGGTTGGTGTTCACGACCTGGCGTCACCGTTCCGGAAAATATCCCACAGCACACTTAAATCCGATTGGGATTCATGTGGGTTACTTGCATGTACCGAGTGTTAAGAACCCAGGCCCACCAATGTTAAAAAAATTAAGAAAAATTAAACTAGCGACGCACCCCCATATATGGGGGTTGAGAAAGCACTGCACCCCCAGGAGTACGGTTTGGTGAGGAATACCAAACATTTGCCGGGAAAATAGACGCCATGCCAGCACCATCCGCCAGCAAGTCGCAAAGTTTCTATTTGTCAGTCTGGAGCCAATCACTATAATCGCCAACACACCAAACTGCCCAAATCGCCAGTGGCATACCACAGTTGTCATACCGTCTGTTCGCCCAAGTTGTTGTGGGAATTGATCGAGGGGTTACATGAGGGCGACCAAAGTACTACTCATTGAGAGTGTGCGTGCTAACGGCGCATCGTTTGCCAGCGGCCTCCAACGCAAATACGATGTACAGATTGTGCATTCTGGCAAACAAGGATTATTGTTAGCACAAACCAAACGGCCCGATATTGTTGTGCTGGATGCAGCATCCATGCACACATCTGGTGACCGTATTTGTGCCCGGCTGCGCGCCAGCCTGGGTGAATTACCGATCATTCATATTCGTCCTGAAGGCATGAAAAACGGCCACAGTGACGCCGATGTTTTGCTCTACCCACCTTTTACATATCGCAAACTGGTCAATCGCATCGAACGTTTTGTTGAAGACGCCGACACTGCCAACAACCAGTTAGAAGCAGGGCCATTCGCCCTGAATTTGGAGCAGCAAACGCTGGTCACAGCCAACACCGAGAACAAGCTGACGCCCAAGCTGGCAGCCTTGATGCAGCTCTTTGTCCAGAATCAAAACCAAATCCTGAACCGCAAATTCATTATGCAAACCGTGTGGAAAACGGACTACACCGGGGACACCCGCACGCTGGATGTCCACGTCCGGTGGCTGCGCAAGATTATCGAGCCAGAGCCACGCAAACCACGCTACATCACCACCGTGCGTGGGGTGGGCTACCGGTTCGCCATTCCCAACGGCGCACCTGAAGCACCGTCCGAAGAAGCACCGCACATTCCACCAGCCGACTCCTAACAGCGTTCCCCCCAACCACACCCGAACGCAAACAGCCTCTCCAATACCGGAAGGCTGTTTTTCATGCTGCTAGCACGCAGACAACGCGCACCAGGTTATGCTTTTATGCTTCGACGATGGCCAGGATATCCGACTCTTTGAGGATAAGGACTTTTTTGCCGTCTACCTTGATTTCGGTGCCTGCGTACTTGGCGAACAGTACCACGTCATCAACCTTGACTTCCATGGAAAGGTAGTCGCCGTCTTCGTCACGAAGGCCAGGTCCCACGGCCAGCACTTTGCCTTGCTGCGGTTTTTCTTTGGCGGTTTCGGGCAGCACCAGCTCGCCACCAGCGAACGTTTCTTCCTTTTCAGTTGGCTCGACCACCACCCGGTCGGCCAGGGGACGTAGTTTAAGGCTCATTATTTCCCTCCAACCCAGGGGATTACTATATCTTATGCATACACTTTGAACTCGCACACACAGCTTAGCACTCACAGCTCAGAGTGCTAACTGAGGGAAAGTTTACCAATCGCGGCCAGTTGTGTCAAGCCAAAACGAGCGCTCCGTTGTCGCTGAACGCTCGCCAAGAGTCCGTTTCGGAAGGCATGATGCATCCCGGCTCTTGTTATTGATTGATCAATACACCACACCCTTGCAGTGCGTTGATGAAGCTGCCCTGTTTCTGAACCAATTCACGGGCTAGCGCGATCTGATACCCCTGTTCCAGGAAGGGGATCGCCAGGTTACACTGGTTTTGGGCTGCATACGCACGCCCCAACTCCAGATAGTCATCCGGGTCAGTTGACCCCAACTCGATGGCACGCCGCAAATTGGGAATCGCGTTTTCGATATCGCCATCCAGGTTGTACAACCCGCCCAGGTACGACAGGCACGACACGTTTTCCGGCTCCAGTTCCAGGCAGCGCTGGTAATATTCATAGGCGCGCTCGCGGTTACCGCTTTGCAGACTGGTATAACCCATCACCCACAGCACTGACGCATCCCAGGGATTTTCTTCCTGCGCGGCTTCGAGCATTGCTAGCGACTGATCATAATACGACGTGTCGCCGGTGTTGACCGCCAATGCATTATAAGTGTTGGCCAGTTCGACCACGATATAGGTGTGGCCGGGCGGCGCTTGTTGCAGTGCCATCTCATACGGCGAGACTGCGCTTTCCCTATCACCCTGGTTGGCGTAGATCATGCCTTCCGTGCGAAACGCATCGGACACGGCCAGCCCTGCCGTATCCAACTCAATGGCTTGCTCGACATAGCTGAGCGCCAGTTCGGCCTGGCCCAGATCGCTGTAAATCTCGGCCAGAAATGCATAGGTCGGGGCAAAATTCTCGTCGAGGGCTCTGGCCATCAACGCGGACGCCAACGCACGCGAATAGTCGCCCTGCCAATCGAACACCATCGCCCGAATCGCCCAGCCATGTGGCGCTTCGGGATCGGCGTTGATCGTGCGTTCGGCAAACTCCAGCGCGCGCACCAGTCGCTCCTCATTCTGCCCCAAGCTGGAAGTCACTACCAGCATGTGGGTGACATGGTAGTGCAAGACCACATCGTTGGGCCTGCTCTCGGCCATGATGGTACACTGCTCGATCGCTTCTTCCATGTTGACGCTCGCACCTTGCAGATAAGCATCACATACCGATTGGGCGCTCGCCAGGTCTGGCGTAGCCGTCGGCGTTGGTTCCGACGCGACCTGGGTCTGGATATCGCCCGCCAGAGCATCGGCACGCTCTGAAACCTCATCGTGGAACGAGTCGCGATTGTCCCAGATGAACACAGCCAGCCAGATGCCGGCGGGGATGAGCAGCAGCACCAACAGGGTCCGGCGCGAGATCAGGTTCAAATGACGACGACGGCGGCGCGCACGGTAACGCTTGGGGGTACGCAAATACATGACCGTATCCTCAGTAGACGCCGAGCGGTTCGGGCGGAACAGGAGTAGGCGGGACGGGGGTCGGTATTTCGCTGATATCGCGGTCGCCATAGTCCACACACGACATCATACCGTCGTTGATATGGCCCAAGATCACTTCGTTTGGATTCATCTGCAACGATTCCTGAAACAAGGGCCACGCTTCGTCACACCGCGCGAGCAGCGCCCACGCCAAGCCGCGAATGTACCAGCATTGTATTTCCCGGTCGACCAGTGGTACCTCGGCAGCGTCCTGCAAGTCTGAGCACACCTCAAACGACTCGATGGCTCCTTCAAAGTTGCGACTGGTGTAACGCACCATACCGAGTTGGCGAAACGCTTCGGGATACGTGGGATCCATCTGGACCGCCTGCTCACACGCTTCCTGGGCCAGCGCATCTTCGCGCATAGTGAAGTAGGTTTCACACATGCGCGTATAGGCCTTGACGTTGTCAGGGTCCATCACCAGCACCCGGTCGTAAGCCGCAATTGCTCCCTCATAATTGTTCTGAGCTTTGTAATAGGTGGCCACTTCGAAGTACAACACATCCAGTTCTGGATGAATCTGGATCGCGCGTTCGAACTGTTGGATAGCGGCATTGTACTCGCCCACGAACGCCAGGCTGAGCGCCAGCGCCCGGCGCGCATCCAGGCTGTCGGGGTTTTTCTGGACGGCAGTATCGCCAGCTTCAAATGCCTGGTTGGGACGCCCGGCATAGTAGTAGGCGACTGAAAGATAGGCGTATGCTTCAGCATATTCCGGATCAAGCTGGACGGCGCGCAATCCTGCCGCGATAGCGTCTTCCGCGCGGTCATTGGCCACCAATGCATTGCATAACAATGCCTGGGCACGTGCATTGTCTGGCGCGATCCGGACCGCCTCTTGCGCCACTTCAAGCGCCTGTTCTGCCCGGAAATCGTAGGTGCGCCCGGCATAGCTGCGGTAGATCAACACCCGCCCCAACTCGAATCTGATATCGATATTGTCGGGAGCCAGTTCTGCCGCCTGTTCGTAATAGCCAATGGCAGTTTCTAGGTCGCCCCGCCAATACGCGCGTTCCCCTTGCTGGGCTAACGTGATCGCGTTGGGTGTGGCAGTTGGATCGCCGCCAACCCCAGCCAACACCCAGGTTTGGACCGAGTCAAAACGCCAGATAACGGCCAGGACCAGCAGCAGAGTCACCACCCAGATCACCAACAGCGCGCCCCCCCCGCGCCGCCGACGCTGGCTGCCAAAGTGTAAATTCGATCTATCACGCCGGATGTACATACGCTACCATCTCGTCTACGTGGACAATCAATACGGACAAACAAATGACCAGCGAGTGCTTGGCGGTCACACCCCCCAGTCTGTGTTATGAGTTATTCCACTACTTGCGCGTCAGGCGGGATCGTAACACCGCTGCCGAAGGCTGTCAAAACTTCTGCCCCACGGTTGGCCAACGGTCAACAAACAAGAAGCGAAATCCCATCGCTTGTACTGAACCTTAGTTACTCAAGTGGGCTGGCCGCCACAGACGGTTATGTGCCCTGAAAGGTGTGTGTTGGTTCCAGTCGGAAAGGGATTTAGCTTCTTGTTTATCAGCATAGCATAAGCGAAACGCAAAATGGAGTTAAACTTGTCACGCTGCATAGATGACGAGTATCACGCTGGGGACCAGCCCTGCCAGCCGCGTGCCTGCCACGCCGCATAGAGCGCAATCGAGCCTGCTGTGGCTACGTTCAGGCTCTGGACATGCCCGCGCATCGGCAGCATAATCCGTAGATCACAGGTTTCACGCACCAGCCGCCGCAGTCCTTCGCCCTCGCTGCCCAACACCAGCGCTAGCGGCATGTTGAGGTCGACTTTGTCCAGTGTGGATGTATCCGGGCCAATATCCAGCCCCACCAGCCACACCTCATCGTCCTTCAGGCGGCGCATGGCGGTCACTAAGTTAGCCACCACGGCGACGTTTAGATGTTCGACTGCGCCCGATGACGCATTGGTGACCGCCGCCGTGATATCCACGCCACGCCGCTCTTGCAGCACGACGCCGTGTACGCCGACCGCATCCGCCACGCGCATCAACGCACCCACGTTCTGGGGGTCTTTCAGCAAGTCCAGCACCAGCAAAAACGGCGGCTCTCCCCGTTCGGCAGCGAAATCGAGAATATCGGTCAAGTCGACATAGGGATAGGCTCCCACGCGCAAGGCTACCCCCTGGTGGTTGGCATTTTTGGATAGGTCATCTAAAACCCGACGGGGTACCCGGCGCAGATTCAGACCGCGCTCCTCTGCCGTCGCGACAATCGTCTCGACGATCCCCTTTTCGTCAATTCCTTCGGCCAACAGCACTTGCTGATAGTTACGCCGTCCCGCGCGCAGGCATTCCAGCACAGCCCAGCGTCCGTACAAATACTCGGTCATAATGGCTCCTAAACAAGCAACATCATACTGAGGTTCACTGTATGTAACACACTGCCCACCGAAAAGCTACCAGGGCGCGAAGGTGCGCCCTGGGTATATGGTCGTGGAAGCGGAAAGCGCCGAGAGTAGTGTCTACTCGGCGCGCCAGATGGTCCCGTCGGGGCGGTCTTCGAGCGTGACGCCCAGTTCCAGCAACCGGTCCCGAATCTGGTCGGCTTTGGCGAAGTCCTTGTCGGCACGCGCTTCTGCCCGCAGGTCAATCAACAGCCGGACCAGGCCGTCTTCCCGCTGGGCATTCGCACCGCTCAGCGCCACGTCATCGTCGGGCACGATACCCAACACATCACCGCCCAGTTCGCGGTAGGTGGCATCGATGGCTTCCAACACGGCCTGGCCAACTTCCTGGTCGCTGTTGAGCAGCGTGTTCACTTCGCGCGTGAGTTCATGCAGCGCCGCCAATCCGCCCGGCGCGTTGAAGTCGTCGTCCATCGCCTCGACAAACTGGGTCCGCGCCTTCTGCAGCACATCGAGGAAAGCGTTGCCAGCCTCGCCCTCTGGAGCCTGGCGCAGCTTTTCGCGCGTGAGGCGCACTGCCGCATAAATACGTTCCCACCCCTTTTGGGCCGATTCCAGCACGTCTTCGGTGAACACGATCTGGTTGCGATAGTGGCTGGTCAGGATGAAGGTACGCAGCACTTCGGGACGGTGCAGCTTCAGGGCGTCCTTGATCGTGTAAAAGTTGCCCAGGCTCTTGGACATCTTGACCGGAATGCCAAACTCGTCCGGCACCAGCAACGTCCCAGCCAGCATCCAGTAGCGCGCGAAGTCCTGGCCATGCGCGGCTTCGCTTTGCGCGATCTCGCATTCATTATGCGGGAAGATATTGTCTACTCCGCCGCCGTGAATATCGAAGGTTTCGCCCAGGTATTTCTGTGCCATCGCCGAGCACTCGATGTGCCAGCCGGGGTACCCGACGCCCCAGGGGCTGGTCCACCGCAGAATATGCTCTGGCTCGGCGATCTTCCACAGTGCGAAGTCTTCCGGGTGGCGCTTGTCCTCGCGCACATCTTCGCGCGAACCAGCCTGCTGTTCGTCCAGCCGCCGGTTGGAGAGCTTGCCATACTCCGGCCAGCTATACACGTCGAAGTATACGTGCCCGGCGTCGGATACATACGCATGACCGCGTTCCAGCAGCACTTCGATCATCTTGATCTGCTCGGGAATGTGACCGCTGGCGCGCGGACTGATGTCGGGGCGAACTACACCCAGCGCGTCCATATCCTCGAAGTAACTCCGGGCGTAGGTCTCCACAATTTGCATCGGGCCCGCTTCGGACTGCCGCGCTTTCTTTAGAATGCGGTCTTCGCCGGAATCCAGCATATGGCCGACATCGGTGATGTTCTGGACATAAAGCACATCGTAACCGCTGAAGCGTAGATAGCGCACCACTACGTCGAACGAGACGTAAGTCTTGGCGTGGCCGATGTGGGCATGATCGTAGACCGTAGGACCACAGACATACATATTGACCTTGCCCTCGTGCAACGGCTTAAACGGGACCTTTTCGCGGTGCAACACATTATAAACTTGCAGGGCCATTGTTCTGTCTCCTTAGCCTGTGCCTGCTGGCAAATCGCCAATCTGTGGTCAAAAACACAGGTTGATTGTAGCGCAAACCAGACGGCACGTTAAGAGCAGGTTTCGCCTCTGCGCGTTCGTCTGCTGGTAGGCCAGTTATCAAGATTATTTGCGCAAGGAGCTTTCCACCGGCTGGGCAAAATACATGCGTCCGGCGTTGGTCACGATGTAGCGCGTAATCAGCACGGGAATGGTACGGTCCATGTAGCGTTTGGCATCTTCAACGACCACCATCGTGCCGTCTTCGAGATACCCAACGCCCTGGTTGGCCTCCCGGCCTTCCATCACGATGTGAATGTCAATTACTTCTCCTGGCAAGAAGATCGCCTTGAGCGCATTTGCCAACTCGTTGATGTTGAGCACAGTCACACCCTGGATTTCGGCCACACGATTCAGGTTAAAGTCGTTGGTCATCACCGGCGCGTTCCGCTGCTGGCTCAGCAACACCAGTTTCTCATCCACTTCGTCGATACCGTCGATGTCATCGTCAATGATCCGAACCGGGGAATGGCTGAGTTGCTGCAGCTCGCTTAGGATTTCCAACCCGCGTTTGCCACGATTGCGCCGCAGCATCTCGCCCGAATCGGCCACATGCTGCAGTTCATTTAGCACAAAGCGGGGAATGATCAGCGCCCCCTGGAGGAACCCGGTCTGGCTGATATCCAGAATGCGGCCATCGATAATGACGCTAGTATCCAGCAAAATTTCGCTAGATGGCGAAAAATGGGCCGCCTTACCGCGTACCCGGCGGGTGGGCGTGCCCTGCCACACACCACCAAACAGGGCAAAAATGTCCTGGGCGCGCAAGGCAAACACCATCATACTCATGTATGTGATCACGATGGCGGCAATGGTGGGCAGCAGTTGTCCCAACAGGTTTGGCAGCAGCGACAGCGGCAGTGCCAATAGCGCAGACACCGTCATGCCAATCAATAAGCCAACCATCGATGCGAACAGGTTTTCCGCTGGCATTTGTGTGATGATCCGCCGGGCGGTACGAGCGGGGTAGGTGGTGATCCAGGGGGTGATGATGAGACCGGCCAGCGCTCCCATCAACGAAAATGTGAGACCGGTAGCTTCGGGGGGTAAGTACAGCGCATCAGACAGATCAATGCCCAGCAGCACCCCCAACAGAGCAAACACCATCATACCGATCAGGCGCAGCGCGAATTCGATACTCATGATTAAGCCTCCTGACCGTTTTTGAGCACCCCCAGCACCGGATAATTAAGGTCTGCCAGCCGTTCCCCTGGCATAAGGTCCAGGGGAACGGGGTGAAGGGCGTACCAGAAACAGCCTGTCAAACGGGATAATGGTTTATGATCAGGTTTTCGCAACAATCCTGAACTCGAGGGTAAAAAGATAAAAGTGTCGACTTCGCCCCGCAATCGTTGTGAAACACCGATCAGTCACAATGTAACACGGATGTTATCCGCCGTCAATCAATATCTGGAAGGGTAATTGTATTGTAGATAGTAGCATTTCAAAAAAGCGTTGACCAAAACGCAAAAAGACATCCCAGAAATGAGGATGCCTGTAACGGTGCAAGCCCTGCTCCCGCTGGCGCAATGGCACGATCACCAGGCGCGATTAGGACTGATTCTGCTGAGCCTCGAGCTGCGCGAGCTGTTGCATCAAGCGACTCTTGCGGCGCGACGTATTGTTCTTGTGCAGAATGCCCTTCCCTGCAGCCTTATCCAACGTGCGGACCGCAGCCTGTGTCGCAGCACGCGCCTCTTCAAGATCACCGTTTTCGATATGCGTAAGCGCTTTTCTGATTTCGGTGCGCGCCCGCGAACGCACGACACGATTGCGCTGGCGTTTACGTTCCGAACTGCGCACGCGCTTGAGCGCGGATTTATGGTTAGCCAACAGAAAACTCCTGTTTATCGTTCAAGCTCTAACGTCCGAGCATTGTACCAAAGCCGCCGGGCTTTGTCTAGAGGAAGGAAAATATATTGCAGACATGTTAACACAAAACAAAAGCGCCAGAATGGGCGCTGTGTATGATGAGTAGGGGAGGTGGGATTTGAACCCACACGAGGTCACCCTCGGCGGATTTTAAGTCCGCTGCGTCTGCCATTTCGCCACTCCCCCGAAAGGCACCTAGAAGTGTAGCATGAGACCCAGACGCGCGTCAATGTCCAGTTAAGGCCCAGTTTGCATCGGGCAGATCGCCCTTCCAACGCGGCAATTCGAGCACAATGCGCGC
>JAADYV010000474.1 GCA_010092855.1 Chloroflexota bacterium
GGGGTCCCAAAACGACGGCTTGACCGGGCGCTGGAGTTCTTCCGACGTGAGCGCGTCGATATAGGCGCGCACTTCACGCTCAACGGCATCCCACCGGGCGCGCACCTCGTCGCGGGATTGGTCGTAGATATCGCCCACGAAGTCCAGTTCCCCGGTGCGCAGGAAGTGAATCCACCAGTATTCGACGGCCAGCATGTGCACGCACTGCACATTGATCGGCCCGACAGAAAAATCGATGTCCTGGCGATACTGCTGCTCGCTGAGCGTCATCACGCAGGCCCACACCTTGCGGTCGGCCCAATAGGTGTAATCGTACAACTGCTGGAAATACGCTTTATCCATCCTGGCGGCTCCTGTGGCGGTGACAAACAACCTGACTTGTGCCTAAGTGTAGCACAATTTCAGTTGATGCAACCCCAGCGAGCTGGAGGCACCGGCGGGCTGGGATTTAGACACATCTCGTCGGCGGACGTGCTTGCGCCGGTGGCGGTTGCGCTGCGGCAGGGTGCCACCCGCGCCGACTTGCGGCTCGTGTTCGCCGGGTACCCCACGCTGAGCGAACTGGTGTTTGACGCGGTGCGGGGCCGCTGATCTGTGAACCTGAACGTCAATCCCTAGCGAGAATCACGTCTTACCGCTGCACGAGCTTGAACTCGAGATCGAAGTTTACAGTTCCTATGCAGCTTCTAAACATCTCAAGAATACGCTGTGGTCAATCGACAGGTTTGAAAGGAGAACACCATGTTACGCAAGATCACAGCAACAACCCTTATCGTACTCATGTTCACAGCGCTTACGTTCGGCACGGTGAACGCCCAGGCGTCCGCATACCAGGACAATGGCAACGGCACGGTGACCGATGCCAACACCGGCCTGACCTGGCAACAAACGCCCGATTTTGTCAAGCGAAGCTGGCAAGACGCGATTCAGTATTGCGACACGCTCAGTCTGGCGGGGCAGAGTGATTGGCGTTTGCCATCCGTAACGGAACTGTATTCTATTCACGATGTAACCGTTGGCTGGCCTTATCTGGATACCACCTATTTCGATAACCAGTTCGATCAGGAACGGAACTTTTCCCAATACTGGTCGAGTACGCATTATGAAGTGGGGACCACGCACGGCGGTCAGGATACGGCCTTTGGGGTGAATTTCGCTTCCGGGCATATCAAGGGGTACCCCATTGTCGGCACGCTGTATGTGCGGTGCGTGCGCGGCGGTGCCTACGGTGCCAATGCGTTCGTTACTAACGGTGATGGCACCGTCACCGACACCGCCAGCGGCCTCGTGTGGCAGCAGGCCGATGATGGCGTGGCACGGTCCTGGGGCGACGCCATCGCCTACTGCGAAGACCTGACCCTGGCTGGTTATGATGATTGGCGCTTGCCCAATCACAAGGAATTGCAGTTCATCGTGGACTATTCGGGCGTCTATCCGGCAATTGACTCCGCCTACTTTTCTATCGTGGATGCAGACGGCTGGTTCTGGACCGATACACCCGCCTATGGCTCTCCCTGGAATGCTGACGTCAACGTGGCCTGGTACGTGGCCTTTGGCTATGCGACGGACAGCAGCGGCGAAGACCTGCATGGTGCGGGCGCAGTGCGCTTTGCGCCCCAGACGTCTGACCTGCAATTCGACGACTTTGATGAGGTGCGCTACAGCAATTATGTCCGCTGCGTGCGCGGGTACAACGCGGCCCTGAGTGTCGGCACCGAGTTTTCCGGCGAAACTGCGCAGATGGATGCGCCACAAAACGCAATGCAAGGGCAACAGGGCCCCGGCAGCGGACAGCCCCCGTCGCAGGGTGGCGAAGGTGGTCCGCCGTCTGGTGATGGTCCCCCGTCGCAGGGTGGCCAGGGTGGTCCCCCGCCCGGTGGTGGCCCCCCGCCCCAGAGTTAAGCCGGTGGATAACGCTCTTTAGGGAAAATCGTTGAAATATCCCCACAGGAGTTTCGCCACCACATACGCGAGCGGCGGAACTCCTGTGTTCCCTGTACCGGGAGGGCGTATCTCGCCAGGCGGACCGGGGTTAATCCCCTTCGTCCACCGACATGATGTAGGTGGCGGCGGGCAGTTGGATAAAGTAGACGGTGATGGGCTGGCCTTCGTGCAGCCGGTCGTGCAGCGGGCGCGACACCATGAAGCGCTTTTTGGCCACCTGCAGATAATATTCTGGCGCACCTTGCACCGTCGTGGACTCCAGGTGCGCGCTGCCCGTTATCTGGCGCACGAGCCCGGCTCCCAGAACCGACAGGGTACGACCCATATACCAGTTGGCGGCCAGGAACACCAGCACCAACACAACAGCCAGCATCGGCAGCCCTGTCAGCAGCAGGGTTTCGCGCTGGCTGGCATCAACAACCAGCAGCATCACCACAAACATCACGCCCAGCACACCCGCCAGCAAGCCTGTCAGCACCACCCCCGCGCGCGGCAGCGGCGTGTGCAGTTCTTGCAGTTGGGTCAGTTGGCGTTCGCTGAGGTGTCCGCGGCGGTTGGCTTCGAGATCGGTCCGGCCATACGGCAAAAAATCAGTGTAAGTCGACATTGTGCTCCAGTTCCTTCGCGCGTGCCACCGGGAGACGCACCGCGCATTACCGCTTACCAATACAAAGGCTGCGTTTGACAAAAGCGGCCCCAAAGCAGACCCACCAGTCGCGCCCATAACCATCGGCTGGTGGGGAAGGTTTCAAGAACTGTAGCACAGGTTTTCCCGTTACGTCAATGGCGATTTCAGCCGCTCACGATCATTCCAGCGCGGCCAACCCCTCGTGGAAACGTTGCAATGCTCCGCGCGTGACCTCCGGTGGCAAAGCGTAGGAAAACCGCACCCAGTCGTCCCCCTCGCGCGAGAAGGTATCGCCCGGCACAATGGCGATCCCGTGCTCACCGGTCAGGTATTCGCCCAGGTCGAAGCTGCTTTCAAACCCGCCCGCCTCTTTCCAGCGCGCCACGTTGATGAAGGCATAGTAGCCACCGTCGCCGATGATATGGTGGTAGTGGTTTTCGGCCAGGAAGTCGCGCACGATCTGGCGGCTGGCGTTGGTTGGTTGGATGATGGCGGCGGCGGCGTTGCCAAAGCCCAGTTCGACGGCGGCGATCATGACCGCCTGGCCGTGAAACTGTGGGATCGAGCTGTAAGCGGCGCGCTTGCTCATAAACTTGATGACCGGGGCGTCGGCCAGTACATGCGCATTGCGCACATTCGAGCCGCCCAGCGACTTGGTGATGCCGTCCAGGATCATGAGTCGCTTGCGGTCCTCCGGCGAAAACGCGCCCAGCACGGCGTTGATATCGATCGGGTCGCCTTCGGTGATGTAGTGGTATATCCAGTCGTAGAGCACAAAGGGGATGCCCAGTTCCAGGGCCGTTTTGCCCAGCTCGATCTGGCGCTCGACGGGGACGACTTTACCGGTGGGGTTGTCGGGCGAGGTGATGATGATGCCCGCGATCTGCCGCCCACCGCACTGCCGGGCAAACTCCACCGACGCCGCGATGCCCTCCGGCGTATACTGCCAGGCGTCCGCCTCGTCGCCAGGAGCCAGCAACACGTTCGCGCCCACGCCATATGGTCCCCAGTTGTAGCTGACCCAGGGCACGCGCGAGGTCAGCACCACGTCACCGATACGCCCGGTGCCCAGGTGCTGCATGGCGTCGTAGGCTTTGACCAGCGCATCGCGCCCGCCCACGCCCACCACGATATTCTCTGGCCCCCACCCAAGCGCCGGGTCGAGCTGCCAGTACTGCTCGGCCACGACCTCGCGGAACACGTCGGAGCCGTAGGTGTTGTCGTACCCGGTGCCGTGCGTCTTGAC
>JAADYV010000475.1 GCA_010092855.1 Chloroflexota bacterium
GCGATGCCGTGTTATTCGGGGCGACCAGCTCGCCTATGACTCCGGTGGATGGCTACCGCAGCCCGATCCTCACGCTGCGCCAGACGTTTGACCTGTACGCGAATCTGCGCCCGGCGGTTGGCAATGGTATCGATCTGCTGGTGGTGCGCGAGAACACCGAAGGGTTATACAGCGGGCGAGAACGAGTCGAGGACGGTGGGCGAATAGCCATTGCGGAGCGCGTCATCACTGCTGCCGCCTGCGAGCGGGTGGTACGGCAGGCGTGCGAACTGGCAGCACGGCGGAAAGGCAGACTTACCCTGGTGCACAAAGCGAACGTGTTGGACAAGACATGCGGCCTGTTCCGCCGGGTGGGGCTGGAAGTTGCGTCGGGTTTTCCCGCGCTGATGGTTGATGAACTGCTGGTGGACACGGCGGCAATGAGGTTGGTGCAGGATGCCTCTCATTTCGACGTTTTGGTGACAACCAACTTGTTCGGCGATATTCTGAGCGACCTGGCAGCGGGCCTGGTGGGAGGTCTGGGGCTTGCGCCCTCGGCCAGCATTGGCGCAGCGCGCCTCGCGGTCTTCGAACCGGTGCATGGCAGTGCACCCGATATCGCTGGACAAGGTGTGGCCGACCCGCGCGCCGCGATCCTGAGCGCCGCTTTGCTGCTCGACTACCTCGGTTATGTTACGTCCGCCGACCATGTCACGCGCGCAGCACGTGCAACGCCGCACACCGGCAACACAACAGCCACCACCCAGGCGATACTTTTTCGCTTACAGGAGGCGCTGGCGCATGACGGCTGAACTGCTGGTTGAACTGGTCAAACGCTACAGTCCCTCGTGCCATGAAGCACCGGCAGTAACGTTTCTGGTCGAGTGGATGCGCGAACAGGGTTTCGATGCCTGGATCGATAGCGCAGGGAATGCGTGCGGGCAGCGTGGGCCGCAAGACGCGCCGCACACGATCATGCTGCTGGGGCACATAGACACAGTGGCGGGGGAGATTCCGGTGCGCATTGACGACGGCGTACTGTACGGGCGGGGCAGCGTGGACGCTAAAGGGCCGTTGTCTACGTTTGCCGAAGCAGCGGCACGGGCGCAGCTTCCCGCCGGGTGGCGTGTGCTGGTGGTCGGGGCCGTTGAGGAAGAAGCCCCGACCAGCAAGGGCGCACATTACATTCGCGACCGGTACACACCCGACATGTGTATCATCGGCGAACCCAGCGGGGCAGATCGTATAACCCTGGGATACAAGGGCCACCTGATGATGGACTACACGCTTTCCCGCCCGGTGGCCCACTCGTCACGCCCGGACCCCACGGTGGCCGAACTGGGCATTGCCTTCTGGAATCGTGTACAGATGTGGGTCACACAACAAAACCAACATGCTAAGCGCCAGTTTGATGCGATTGTTCCCCACCTGCTGGCCATGCACACGCACTCGGATGGTTTTTGGGATACGGTCGATATGACGCTGAGTTTCCGGCTTCCGCCCGCCAAAACGATCCAGGAAGTGCGGGACGCTGTCTTTGCGCTCATTGAGCCAGACGCCAGGGTGCGCCCATACAGCGCGGTGGAAGCCTATCGCGGTGAGAAGAACAACGCCCTGGTACGTGGGATGCTGGCTGCAATCCGCGCGCAAGGCCAACAACCGGGCTTTGTGGTCAAGGGAGGGACCAGTGATATGAATGTGGTGGGACCAGTATGGTCATGTCCAATCGTAGCCTATGGGCCTGGCGACAGCGCGCTCGACCATACCCCAACGGAACGATTGCCCCTATGTGAATACACCAAAGCTGTCAACACGCTGCAGCATGTCCTCGAACACCTGGAGGAAAATATCCGCGGAAATGGGCGTTAAATCCTACGTTGTTCTCCCCCCACAACGCATATGCCACACGCTTGGTTTGCGATAGCCTGTGCATCTTGCACCTGCCGCGCCCGCAAGGTGAGCAGTCGTAGAACGATTGCAGGCTCACGGTGTTCATCTCAAAAGCGTCCCAGTATGACGCCCCGGATGAGGTCGCAGCGTCGATCAACGTCTTCAGCAACAGCTCGGAAACCCGAGGCGTGCGGTTCGCGAGGCGTGCACTTCCGCGCGGATAGCGCTAGGAACAGGATGCACACGAGTTGAGCAACTGATCAGTATCATCGGCAAGCTCGTCCGTCTTGAAGCCCCAAGCGCCTTTTGCTGCTACCCAAATCCAGCTATACGGTGTACAGCGCGCCCCCCCCTAATCCATATATTTCAGGACTTATCCACGGGAAAATGAACCCTACGCAACCTCGCGGCAGTAGTCCCGGATGATGCCTCCTGGCACATTCCGACAACGGACCGAGCCCGCGCTGGCGACTGCCCCCAACCCGCACGAACGCTCCTGTGCCAGCCCGTGATGCGAATGCCCCACGTTGGAGTATGCCACGAATTCATCTAACGTGAGATGCGGATGACGCGCGTCTGTGAAAAACGTTTTTTATGATATTTTAAACAGATTTTATAACAATTGGATGGACGTAACCCAGACTGTAACAGTACAATCGAGCTTATCGTTTCCCTCGCGGTGCCTTGGGCAGGGTAACCGCTATGCAAGACCTGAAAACCTGTAACACTACCCAGATAAGTTAGTCATCGTCCCTCACATCGTCCATGCAATATATCAGGGGTGTCACTATGTTTCATGCCAGACGTACCTACGCAATCGTTCTAGTGCTAGCAATTGTGCTGGCCTTGTCAGTCCCTTCCGTGGAAGCCGGGATCGCCCTGGTGACGGATGTTGAATCACGCTCCGGGAATGGAACAGCCTACATGCTGATCAGCCCGATCACGGACCGGGTCAATTTACGCGATGAACCCACGACCGCCGGGTCGGTGGTTGACATCGTGCGCATAGGAGATGTGCTCGAAGTCATCGAACCCTACGAACAGGCGCTGACCAAAATCGGCAGCCGGGATGACTGGGTTCGCGTGCGAACCGAGGGGAACACCGAGGGGTATACCGCTGCCTGGCTGTACTCCGTTGTCGAAATGCCTGAACCAGCCACGACTCCTCAAGGAGCCAATCTGTATATCTCACCCATCAATTGGGGCGTCCGCATCCGGTCCGCGCCTGTCGATGGAACTATCCTGACCACTACCGAACCGGGTGACGTGGTCCAGGTGATTGAAGCGACGGATACCGCCCAGGACAAAATCGGTGTATCGGATCAATGGGTTCAGGTCCGTACTGAAGACGGGGTCGAAGGCTATACTGCCGCCTGGCTGTATTCCGTGACCGCGACTTTGCCCGAAAGTGAATCTGCGCCGGACGTCACCGGCGGCAGTATGACCTTGATGCCGATTAATAGCGGGATTCGCATTCGCGCCGAGCCGGTCGATGGCGACATTATTGACGTGGTCCCGCTCGATGAGACGGTGATAGTGGTGGAACCCGTGAACGAAGCCGCCAACAAGATCGGCGTGGAAGGTCAGTGGGTACAGGTGCGTACCAGCCGCGGGGTCGAAGGCTATACCGCCGCGTGGTTGTACACCGTAGACGAGTTTATCCCTCCGACGGTTGTCCGGGACGCCGCCGCCGGGATTCCCCCGCTGGACCCGACCGCAGCCGACGAGCCACCTCCCGGCGATAACAGCATTTCCGAGCTGGGAATCGTGCCGGTCGACATGAAACTAGGCCCCATCGAGCCGATGGGCAGCAGCATCATGGCGCTGGACATCGATGAAGAAGCTGACGCAGCGGCGGCCTTGACGCCTGCCGGTGATGAAGGGGCCTCCCAAGCCGGAGACGACAGCGCGGCGACGGTTGCGCCCACGACTTCCCCGGTGCCGGAAGTCGAACTGGTGAACAACATCGTTCCCATCACAATTTCGTTGGCGGAAGACCCAGAGATGGAAACCGCCGCGCTGGCGATCAACGACTATTCGCTGGATACATTCGACGCTGCGCCAATTGAATACGACCTGGATGCGTCCCTGCTGTCCGAAGGCGACTATCGCCTCACATTTTCGCTGACCAGCGCCAGCGGCATCGTGTACACCGATGACGTGTATTTTGCGGTGACATTTGTCGAGACGTCTGCGGGTCCAATGCAGTTGGTCGACGCTCAAGTACAGGAGGGGGCGAACACGCCTACTCTGGCCGGTGAAGCGGAACCGACGCTCGAGGAAGAAGATTCAATCGCCCAGCGCATGTTGTTGATCGATGGCGAGGAACAGCCGTTCACATTTGCGTTCTCGGTGGACGACGGCCTGCTGCTCACCTCGCTGGTGGATGAGGTTGCATCGGAAAGTGACGCTGACGAGAACCAGTCATTGCGCGATGTCCTGGGCGAGCCGGTGCTGACCGTGGTGCCGGACCCCGTCGCCAAGGCGTTAACGGTCCCACGGCCTACCCTGGCCGCCGTGATTATTCTGTTGATGACGCTTACGCTGCTGCCCCAAGGCGTATTCACCATCTACTGGATGACCTATACCTGGAATAATCCGAAAGTCGCCGAGAAATACGCCGCCCCCAAGGAATTCGTCGAACCGCAGTATTCGTTCACCGCGTTCTTACCGGCCCGGAAGGAGGAAGCCGTGATCAAGGACACGATCATGGCTGTGGACCGGATTGATTATCCGGATCATTTGAAGGAAATCCTGATCCTGATCCGCGATGAGGACGATGACGGCACCATCGCTGCTGCGCAGCAAGCCATCGACGAGCTCGGCAAGGAAAACGTCCGGTTGGTTACCTTCACTGATGGCCCGCGCAACAAGCCCAACGGCCTCAACAAGGGCCTCAAGGTCGCCAATAACGACGTTGTCTGCATTTTCGACGCCGAAGACGAACCGCACCCCGAAATCTACAACGTGGTCAACACCGTGATGGTGCGTGACGAGGCCGACGTGGTGCAGTCGGGCGTGCAGTTGATGAACTTCAAATCGACCTGGTTCTCGGCGTTCAATGTGCTGGAATACTTCTTCTGGTTCAAGTCGGGCCTGCACGCCTTTACCCGCGTCTTCAATATCACCCCGCTGGGCGGTAACACCGTTTTCTTCAAGCGGCACTGGATGGAGCGGATCGGCGGTTGGGATGATGCCTGCCTGACCGAAGACGCCGACGTTGGCTTCAGCCTGACCGAACAGGGAGCCAAGATACAGATTGTGTACGATGCCGAATATGCCACCCAGGAAGAAACGCCCGATACCGTCGATAGCTTCATCAAGCAGCGTACCCGCTGGGTACAGGGCTTCTACCAGATTTTCTTCAAATTCGGGTGGCTGCGTCTGCCCACGCTAAAGCAAAAGATCGTGGCGCTCTACATCCTGCTAAATTCGCTGCTCCAGGCGGCTATGATCTTCTACCTGCCGATTGGCATTTTCATCGCCGCGCCGCAGCAAGTGCCGGTCCCGGTGGCCCTGGTGTCCTTCATCCCAATCGGCTTCTTGATTGTCCAGATGATCACCAGCCTAATCGGTATCCGTGAGTTTGCCAGCGCCTATGGTCAAAAACTGCCGTTCGGCTTTACGCTGAAGATGATGATCTACTACTATCCGTACCAGCTTTTGCTGTCCGTGGCCGCGCTGCGCGCTGTCTACCGGTTCCTACGCCAGCAGCAGTCCTGGGAAAAGACCACGCATTCGAATTTGCATCGCCAGGGCCAGACCGTGCGCCAGGTGGGAGTATAAACCATGCAAACCACGAACCGTGCAGCACTGTTTATCCTGGTCGCTATCCTGATGATCGCGGGTGCGGTCCAGGCCCAGAATATGCTCAATTTCCCCTACTATCACCATGACGAGGGGACCCATATCGCCAATAGCTGGACTATCGCCACGACGGGCCAACTCTCGCCCTACACCTACTCATATGAAGACCCGCCTGCCGGTTCGCTGATGCTGGGTCTCTGGAACAAAGTGTTTGGGGAATCCGCCACCTTTGGGTTCCCCATCAACTCTGGGCGCGTCCTGATGTTGGTGATGCACCCGCTGACGGTTGCGCTCGTGTTCCTCACAGCGCGGAAAATGGCGAGCAGTGACCTGGCGGGTGCGGTGGCGGCGCTGGTGTTTGCGTTCTCGCCGCTGGCCACCGCCTTGCAACGCCTCGTTTTCCTGGAAAATATCATGATCGTGTGGCTGCTGTTGGCGTTCTTTCTGGTTGTAGGCGATGGACGCACCCTGCAGCACTATTTCGCCAGCGCCTTTTTCATGGGGTTGGCGATCCTGACTAAAGGCTCGGCCATCTACTTCTTACCGGCGCTGTTCTTGATTGTGCTGTTCACCGCCCACCGGCATCACCGCCGCTTCGCGATCACGTTGTGGACCGCGATCACGCTGCTGATCATTGTGACTTACCCGCTTTTTGCCCAGATGAAAGAGGAGCTTTTCCCGCAGGACTGGGTCCTGGGCGGTGACTTCCCACACGTCAGTCTGGTGGAACGCCTGGGAGATCGCGGGCCAGATACGGGCCGGTTCCTCAATGCGGGCAGCGGTCTGGACGTGGCCGTCAAAGAGTGGGTAGACGTCTCGAAACCAACGGCGGACCCGGTCCTGGTCTACGGCGGCCTGGTCAGCTTCGCGTTTGTGCTGATCTTGGCGCTAGAAGATCGCTGGCTGCGCGCCCTGCTCGTGATGGCGCTGGCTGCTGGGCTGAATTTGCTGTTTGGTGGCCCTGTGTATAAGATCGATGCGATTCTGTTTTTGCCGCTGCTGGCAATCGGTGTGGGGGTGATCGTCGGCAAAACCGTCGACTGGGTCAACCAGGGCAACGATGGCAACCCCGTCCGATACGCGTTGATGGCGGGCCTGGTGACACTGTTGGTCTACCCGTTCTGGTCCTTCAACTCGAGTCGTCTGGATGTCTACACGGCGGATCAGGTAAATGGGCAGATCGAAGCAGTGAGTTGGTCCCGCCAGAATTTGCCGGAAAACGCCGTTATTGTGACCGATAACTTCGCGTTTGTTGAGCTACGCCAGACACATCCCAACACGCACGACTACTGGCACGTTGATACCGACCCAGCAGTCAAGTTTTCGATCCTGGAAGATGATGTCTGCAACATTGACTATCTCATCACCACACCGCGGATCTACTCGGATACGACCACGTTTAAGCTGGAATTGACTCGCCGGGCGATCGAAGGCTCTGCGTTGTTGGCAACCTATGAGAACAATGGGTGGCCGATCGAGATTCGCCAGGTGAACAAATCCGACTGCCTGCCGCAGCTCGCCAGCAGCGAAGTCAGCAACTAAGTAGGGAGCGCGATGCGTAAACGTTTGGCTTTTTCCAGGATGGCACCCATCGTTGTACTGGTCGGGGTCTTGCTCAGTACATCACCGTTTGGGTTACCGCGCGAGGCGACAGCTCAGCCCAATGATAGCCCATACCGGCTGGTGGGTTACTATCCATCGTATGGCATTTACGAAGACTACTTCGTGACCGACATTCCAGCCACCGAGCTAACGCATCTGAACTACGCCTATATCGGCATTTCAGACAACGGGCAGTGTGTTTCTATCGATCCCTGGACCGATACGCGCTACAGCTACCCTGGAGACGAGGCTAATCTCCGGTTGCGCGGCAACATCCGACAGTTGCAGTTGCTGCGCGGTAATCACCCCGACCTCAAAATCCTGATGACGATTGGCGGATGGAATGACTCCGGAAACTTTTCAGACGTAGCCCTCACCCCCGCCGCCCGCACGCGCTTTGCCCAGTCCTGCGTGGCTTTTATGCGCGAGTACCTGTTTGATGGCATCGACATCGACTGGCGCTACCCGGTCAGCGGCGGTCAGACGGACGGACGACCCGCCGATCTCGAAAACTTCACTTTGCTGTTGGCCGAACTGCGCGCGCAGCTAGACACCGCGGGCGAACGGGATGGTCGGACTTACTATCTTTCGATGTTAGCCCCCGCGTTCCCGCAATTGTACCAGAACATCGAACTGAACAACGCGCACATCTATCTGGACTGGATCAACCTGATGACATTCGGGTTTCATGGCGAATGGAGTGAGCTGGCCAGCCATCACGCACCGCTCTACGCCAACACCCGCGATCCCCGTGGCGAGGAGATGCAGCAGCTTTACAACGTCGATGCCGTAGTTAACGTGTTTCTGGATGCCGGAGTTCCGGCCAACAAGCTGGTAGTGGGACTCCCCTTCTATGCCCAAACCTGGCTAAACGTCAGGCCAAACGACTACTTTGGGCTGTACCAAAGGGCCGACGGCGTGCCAGCCGGGACCCGACCCGGTGGTATTCTGTACTATCGTGACATGATACCCCTGCTGACCAATGTGAATTACACCCGCTTTTTTGATGACGAGGTGAGGGCCTCCTGGCTCTACAGCGCCGAGGAGCGGATCGCCATCAGCTATGACGATGCTCAATCGCTCCGCGACAAGGTGATGTACGTGCGCCAGCATCGATTGGGCGGGGTAATGATCTGGCAAGTCAGTTACGATGACAAGGACAATCCTCTGCTCGAAGTAGTCAACGACGCCCTCTACCAGCAGTAAGCCAGTCTCCGGCAGCCGCTTTTGCCAGCCCCTCGGTACATGTGAGGGGCTGTGTATGTTTAGGGCCACATTCCAAAGTCTGTGCGGACACCATGAGAACACACCGCATATCCGGTCAGCTTGCAGATGACTTGCTTTGGCCACCAAAACCAAGAAATCCGAACAGGACAATAATCGTAGCAAGCCCAACCCCCGCCTTAATCGGGATGGAGAGACTGGACGGCGAGACAAACCCTTCGATCAGGCCAGCAACAACCAGAGCGGGGATCACGATCACCATCAAGGGAACGGCGCGCTGTGCGGCTAGATTCACCGCATTTCGTCGAGAATATCGTCCCGGATCGATCAAGGCAGTGCCAATCTGCAGGCCCGCCCCACCGGAGATAAAAATCACACTGAGTTCCAACCAGCCGTGTGCAAATACAAAGTCAAGCAGTTCCATTCCCAGGCCATAGTGAAATGCAAGCCCTAGAACTGCACCAATCACGACCCCGTTTACGACAAGGATATAGGCCGCAAACAGACCAAATGCCATGCCGCCGCCAAAGGCCGCGATTGCGAGGCGAATATTGTTGCTCATGATGAACGCGGAAGCATACGGGCGCTGCTCAACCGGGATATCCGTCCATGTGGTTTGGTCTGCCAGCGCCTCGCGCTGGGTCTCGAGGCCCAGTACCGGCGCGATATCCGGGTTGACATACCCAAAGCGGAAACCAATGAGGGCTGGCAGCGCGAACAAGAAAAAAGCTGCCAACGTGAAGCGCACAGTCTGGCGAAATGTGTGCGGGATTATCTCGAAAAAGTAGCTGGTAAACCGCTGCAGATTGCTGATGGGTAGCTCCACAGAATAGCGTGATTTTGTAAGGGAAAGGGTTCATGCGGCAAACTCAACTTGCGACAGAGGAGTGAGCCCCTGAACCCTGAAGCAACATTTTGCCCGAATTTGGCGTGTAGCGCCAGAGGTCAAGTTGGACAAGGCAATATTCGCGTGCA
>JAADYV010000087.1 GCA_010092855.1 Chloroflexota bacterium
GCATCAAAGATCAGCGGTTACTGGGTGCAGTTGGTGCAAGGCCTGGTGATGGGCGCGTCGGTCATCCTCAACGTGCTGGTGGGTGAAGGCCGCATGGCCGAATTGTCGCAAACGTTGCAGCGCTGGGGGATCACGGTTGGTTCGCGGGCCGGGCAGTCATCAGCGCCCAGCCATATACCGCTTGATGAGGGAGATACTGCTGCCACAAGCAGTTCGTAGGCACGCAAAAAAGAGAGAGGAGGCGCAGGATAGGAGAAACTGAGAGTCAATCCGAATATCAAGCCCAAAATTGAACCTTTTCTTGCAACGTATAGCTAGCTATGAATAGAAAAAAGGAGCCATAAAATGAAGCGCTTGTCCGTTTTGTTAGTTGTGATGTGCCTCGTCATGGTGCTTGCCCCCTCTGGCCAACCCTCGGATGGTGCAGAAGCCCAGGACCAGTTGGTTGTCTACATGCAGATGGGCGGTACGGCAGGTGATCCCTCGACCCTTGCTCGGACCAATGGTGCACGGGCTGCTGCGGAACACTACAATATTGATCTGCGCGAGCAATACTCTGGCTGGGACCCCCAGGTTATGATCACCCAGTTCCGTGAAGCTATCGCGGCTAACCCGGACGGGATCGTCATCATGGGGCACCCCGGCGAAGACGCGATGCGTCCGCTGGTGGAAGAAGCTATCGCGGCGGGCATTGTTGTCACCAGTAACAACAACCCGCTGCCCACGCTTCAGGCCGAATACCAGACGTTGGGCTTCGGCTATGCCGGGGCCGACCTGTACGCCGGTGGGTACCTGACCGGGCAGTCGATGGTGGCTGCCGGGTTGGAACCGGGCGACCAGGCGCTGGTGTATGATATCTGGCACCAGGAAGGTCGCAGCGTGAGCGCGCAGGGTGTGTACGATGCGCTGGTTGACGCCGGGCTGGAAGTTGAACAGCTCGACGTTTCCAACGAAGTGGACACCGACGCCTCGCTCGCGGTTCCGGTCCTCACGGCCTATCTGGAAGCCAACCCCGATCTGCGCGCGATTGGCACCCAGCATGGTAACATCACCTCGAACCTGATGCGGGTTCTGCAAGAAGCAGGCAAAGACCCCGGCGATATCATTGTCGGCGGCATCGACCTGTCCCCGGCGACGATTGAAGGCATCGAAGAAGGCTACATCAGCACCAGTTTCGACCAGGTACTTTTCCTGCAGGGTTACTACCCGCTGCAGCAGATCTGGCTGACCGAAAACTACCTGATCCCCGGTCTGAACATCAACACCGGTGTTGGCACGGTGACCCCCGACAACATCAACGAAATTGCACCGTTGATCGAAGCTGGTTATCGCTAAACCGGTAAGCCCACGGGTCGTCTGACCCGCTAGCATGGCCACGTCTCGTGTTGGGTAACGGGACGTGGCTGTTTTAACGCTGCGCGCCGTGAGCCAGCATGAACGTCGGGTGTCGAAGACATAACCATGCTACTATTGAGGGCAAATAGGGAAGTGATGGGGAAATGCGCCACACGATGCTGTACAGACTCCGTGCCACGCTATTGACCGTCCTGCTCGTGGGGTGTGTGCTGCTGGGTGGGTGTCGCAAAGCTGGAAATGGACACACGGTTGCGGTGATTCCGCCGGCGCTGGTCAGCCCCTTCCATGTCGCGCTGCTCGCTGGTGCCGTCGAGCAAGCTGATGCCTACGACTGGGGGATCATCACGCGTGCCCCCGAACGCGAGACCGATTTCGAAGCACAGGTGGCGATTGTGGAACAGGCTGTGCAGCAAGGCGCAGACGCGATTTCGGTGAATCCGGTTAATGCCGATGCCATGATCGTGGGCGTGCGCGTGGCCAATCAGGCTGGTGTTCCGGTGCTGATGCACAACTTGATTACGCCGGTAGCTGAGGGTGAGGTCGTCGAGTACATCGGCTATGACCAATGGGGTGGCGCGGCTAAACTGGCCCGGTACGTGTGTGGCGCGTTGGCCGAGAACGCAGGCGTCGAGATGGCTGATGTTCAGGGCAATGTCTTCATCCTGACCGGCATCCCCGGCTTTCATGCGAACCGGCGCACCGGTGGTTTCCGGTATGGTCTGGCCAACAACTGCCCCAACGTGGAAGTGGTCGGCGAACAGACCGCCGAGTGGGAACGGGAAAAAGCGCTGCAGGTGGCGACGATTGCCTTGCAGCAGCATCCGGAGATCGACGTCTTCTACGGCAACAGTGACGAGATGGCGATAGGGGCTGCGCTGGCCGCCGAACAGCTTGGGCTGGAGGTCGGCGAAGACCTGCTGGTAGTGGGCATTGACGGTAACGACGTCACGTTGGACCTGATCCGGCAAGGCACCATTACCGCCACGCTGGGCGTCTATCCCCAGTTGATGGGGATGGTGATCGTCCAGCAGATGAACAAGCTTTTGAATGGCGAAGACATTCCGTACATTCTCGTCACGCCGTCTGACGTCATCGACGTCAACAACCTGGACGCCTATATTGCTGGGGACACGTGGACCACGCCCGTTGAGGGTGTGCCGGAATTCGACAATGGGGCACCGACTGTGCCGGAGTGATGCGCGTCGATGGCCATGACCAGAACCACACGCCATGACTTTTTGACCCACCTCACCCCTTTCCCATCACGTGCTGCACATGCCAGGAGAGACACACTATGACAATCCCTGATGGGTGGACAGTTGAACTTGAAGGCAAACCAGATTTTGAGATGGCCATGCAGCGCATTTATGCCTGGTACCAGGGCGAGATTCTGGATCGGGTGCCGGTGCGGTTTATGGCGCACAATGCCGCTTTTAACCTGGGGACTGAGGACGGTTCGCGCTCGCCGGAAGAACAGAAAACACGCTGGTTTGAGGTCGAACGGCGCGTCACAGAGTACGCCCAGTCGATCAAGGGTAAGCGCTTTTATGGCGAGACCTTCCCGATCTTTGATCCCAACCTGGGTCCGGATGTCTATGCGGCATTCTACGGCAGCGAGCTGACCTTTGGCGAGGTGACATCCTGGTCGCATCCCATTGTGAATGAGTGGGATGATATGGCTGGGCTGCAACTGGATATGCACAACGAGTACTTCACCACCGTGGAAGACCTTATGCGCTGCGCAATTGAAGTTGGGCAGGGGCAGTTCCTCGTCGGTTACACTGATCTGCATCCCGGCGTGGACTGTGCTGCCGCATGGCGCGGTGGAGAACGGCTATGTCTGGACCTGTATGACAATCCGGAGCAGGCGCGGCAGTTGATCGCTATCGCATATGCCGATTTCCACACGATATTTGATCATTTTGACGCCATCCTGAAAGCAGCCTGGTTGCCGTCAGTATGCTGGATGGGTATCCCTTCGTTTGGGAAATTCCACGTACCGAGCTGCGACTTCTCGAATATGATTTCACCGGCGCATTTCGCCGAGTATAGCTTGCCCAAGCTGCGACAAGAAGTGCTACCCATCTCTCACAATGTCTATCACGTTGATGGGAGAGGGGTTGCGCGCCACCTGGACCAAATTCTCGCCATCCCCCAGATCACGGGGATTCAATGGGTGCAGGGTATGGGGACGGATTACCCGATTATGCAGTGGGTGCCGTTGATCCAGAAAGTTCAAGCGGCGGGGAAGGGCGTCATCGTCGATCTGCAAGCGCACGAATTGGAAGCATTCCTCGATGCGGTCGATCCCACCGGGATTTTTCTGTGGGTCGGCACAGAAGATGAGGATGAACAACGGGCTATCATCAAACGGTTGGAAAAGTGGGGCGGAGGGAGTAGCTGACGACAAGGCCCGGGGGAAAAATATGCGGCTGTTCCTGGCGGCGAGAGCAACACGTGATCCCCCCTGGTGTGACCGACCGAAATTCCGTTCTACGTGTCTTCAGTGACCCGCGCCATCAACCGCAATTCCCCGAAAAAGGTCATGCAATACGCGCTTTTGTGCGAATACTCCTCAGTGCATTGCTTCCATAGCTAGCACGCCGCGGTCCGGCGCTCCCCTGACGGGTTGACACCCATTTTATTCTATGTTATAACTGGTACGTACCAGATGCGACCAGACAGGACTGTTGGCTGCCAAGAGAGTATTTCCAAATATTGACGGGACTTAGGCGATAATGCTTGACCCTCTGTTTTCTCCATCTACCAATTCTCCTGTCAGCTTGCCCGATCTGGTTCGGCGCGTGGAACGGAATCTGCAGCATTTCGGGTTGCAGTTCCCAACCGTCGGCGAAAGCACGCGCTACGTCCTCACGGAAAACAAGCATTGGCTCAGTGGCTTCTGGACCGGACTGCTGTGGCAGGTGTATGCGGTTTCTGGCCAGGCGTGCTTCAAAGACCATGCGCTGAAGCTGCTGCCTAGTTTTCGCCAACGCCTGGACCAGCAGATTCACATCACACACGATCTGGGTTTCCTGTTTACGTTAAGCGCTCGCCCGGCCTGGCAACTGTTGGGGAATGCTGACGCCCGCGAATTGGCCGTGCGTGGCGCGCGCGAACTGGCCGCACGATTCCGCCCGGCGGGAAAATATATCCAGGCCTGGGGTGAAATCGGGTCTGAGGATGAAGGGGGGCGCACGATTATCGATACCATGATGAATGTGCACCTGCTGTTTTGGGCAACGGCCCAGACAGGCGAACCACATTTCGCATCCCTGGCGCGACAGCACAGCGACGTCACCGCACGCTACTTGATGCGGGAAGATGGCAGCTCGTACCATACCTTTTTCTTCGACCAGCACACCGGCGAACCACTTGGCCCCCAAACGCACCAGGGCTATGCCGACGATTCATTGTGGGCGCGCGGCCAGGCGTGGGCCATTTATGGGTTTGCAGCGGCGGATGCCTGGTGTGACGCCGCAGTATACCGGGATGTGGCGTATCGCGCCGCGCTGCGGTTTATGGCCGAACTGCCAGCCGACGGCGTGCCGACCTGGGACTTACGCTTGCCAGATGATGCGCCCAGCTATCCCGACACATCGGCAGGTGCAATCGCGGCAGCAGGTATGTTTCGTTTGGCGAACCGATTGACCGGCGAACATCAGACCACAATCCGCTCGCACGCTGAAACACTACTTCGTACATTGATCCACACCAGTTTTGAAACGCTACACGATGCCCAGGGCTTGTTACGCGGCGGCACATATCACGCCCACAAACAGCAGGGCGTTGACGCCTATTTTATCTGTGGCGATTACTTCTTTTTCGAAGCCTTGCTGATGCATCTGGGACAGTATGTTGACTTTTGGGGGCCGGAGTCTGTTAAATTGCGTTCAGACCCGGCAACTTCAGTTTGATCCTGATCGGTACAGTTTTTGAGGAGCGATAAACATGGATTATTTTGCTTCCGTTGCACCCCAGGCGCAGGTCACGTCGCTGCCGTATAACCCGTGTAACCTGCTGGACTTCCAGCTCCTGAAGCTGGCTCCTGGTGACGGGCACAGCGGCGCGGCCAGCGACCGCGAGATCGTGGCCGTGCTGTTGGGCGGCCAGGCAACCTTCGATGTGAACGAGCAGCACTTCGAGCACGTCGGCGGGCGTCCCAACGTGTTTGCGGGGAAACCCCACGCCGTGTATCTGCCAGCGGGTTCCAGTTTCACCATCACCGCCAACAGTGCCGCCGAGATCGCGTTGGTCAGCGCACCCAGCGACCTGCAAACCGCCCCTTACGTGATCACGCCCGCGCAGGTGACCAGCGGGATGTGGGGTGCGGCCAATTTCTCGCGCCGTTTCAACCAGATTTTGACTGCCACCGGGCAGCCGGGCTTGCCAGCGCGCCGCTTGATTGTAGGCGAAACGATCACCCCCAGCGGGCACTGGAGTACCTACCCGGCCCACAAGCACGAAGTGGATGACCTGCCCGCCGAGGCCTTCCACGAAGAAATGTACTACTTCAAAGTCGCGCCCAGCGATGGGTTTGGCATTGCGCGGTTCTATACCGGTGCCGACCGCGATCCCGCCATCGAAGAGAACTACACGGTGCGCGATAACACGATTCTGATGATGCCGTTTGGTTATCACACTTATGTAGGTGCTCCTGGTTTCACATCCTACTACCTGTGGTTCCTGGCCGGCGAACACCGCACCCAGGCCGTAATCGAGGACCCGGACACCCGGTGGGTAAGCAAGACCGTGCCCATGCTGCGCGAGTTAGGACACTAGCCGATGGGTGTGTTGGAAACATTTCGCCTGGATGGGAAAGTCGCTCTGGTGACCGGGGCCAGCCAGGGCCTGGGGCAAGCGATGGCTGTCGGGCTGGCTGAGGCGGGCGCGGACATTGCCGGGCTGGACCGCACGCCAGACTGTGATGCCACTCGCGCGCAGGTCGAGGCGCTGGGGCGACGGTTCTACACCCTGTGCGTGGACCTGCGTGAAGCCACAACCGGCGACCTGGATGATGTCGCCACGACGGTCGTCGCGCAGCTTGGCCGCCTGGATATCCTGGTGAATAATGCCGGGATCATCCGGCGTGCCCCGGCGCTGGAGTTCAACGAATCCGATTGGGACGACGTGCTGCACATCAACCTGAAGGCGCTGTTTTTTCTGTCACAGGCAGCCGCGCGTGTGATGGTGCAGCAGGGCAGCGGCAAGATAATCAACGTCGCGTCGATGTTGTCGTACCAGGGCGGCATTCTGGTGCCGTCGTATACGGCTTCTAAAAGCGCCGTGGCCGGACTCACGCGCGCCCTGGCAAACGAGTGGGCCGCGCACCATGTCAATGTGAACGCGCTTGCGCCCGGTTATATGGCAACGGACAACACCGCCCCGCTGCGCGCCGATGAACAGCGCAATGCCGCGATTCTGGCGCGTATCCCTGCCGGACGCTGGGGAGAACCGGCTGACTTGAAGGGTATGGTCGTGTTCCTGGCATCCGCTGCATCCGATTATATGCAGGGCACCATTGTGCCCGTCGATGGCGGCTGGCTGGCCCGGTAAGGGATCACCGCAGGTTATTTTGATAGCCAGGCGACATCTGCAAACGGCTCCTGGTTTCAGAAATGTGTTCGCAAATGCTCGGATGAATGTACCTTAACAACTGCATAGCAACACCGACCAAGACCCGACCACTAGCGGATGTTCACCGACGACATGCGCTTGACCAGCGTGGCGGGCAGGAGCAGATGTTGCGGCGGATATGTGTCGTCTTCCAGCCGCAGCAACAGCAGTTCTGCGCCCTGGCGTCCAATCTCTGGGCCGGGCAGCGCAAACGTGGTCAGCGGCACCTCAAAATGCCGGATGGTGAGCAGGTTATCGACCGAAACCAGGGCCACATCGTCTGGGATCGACAGGTCGAGGTCGCGCAGCGCTTTGTAGACGCCCATGCCGACCACATCGTTAAAGCAAAAGATGCCCGTCACATCACAGTTTTCCTCGGCTTCGAAGCACGCGCGGGCGGCGGAATAAGCTGGACCCGCCAGGTGATCTTCAACCGTCGCCGGGACAGGTGTCTCTAACGGCGAGGCGCTTGCCGGGCGCGGTTCGTCAATCGGTACAATGCGCGGTTCGAGACCGGCTTCTTGCATTGCCTGGCTGTATCCGGCAGCGCGATCCTGCCCGGTGCTGTAATCTGGCAGGCCAACGTGCAGAATGCTGCGGTGGCCGAGATCGATCAAATGGCGCGTGGCATCGTACCCGATGCGATGATTGTCGGTCGAAACCGAATCGACGGATGGGCTGGGACTGGGGCGTCCGATGAAGATTAGCGGCGTGTTCTGCTGGCGCATGCGGTTGATCAACGTGCTCACGTCGCCGTAACGCGGCGGTGTAACAGCCAGCGCCACCACGTTTTTGGCCAGCAATTCGGTCGCTACGTCTTCCAACACATCGGCCCGCTCGTTGTGCATCGCCATCATCAGTCCGTAGTCGGATTGGCGGATGACGGCATCAAAGGCCGCCGCCAGCTGGGGGTAGAAGAAATGAAAGTTGGGCGTAGACACCACCAGCCCAATCAAGCCCGTCGCCGGGGTGGTTGCCGGTGGTTCCATGACAAAGGTGCCTGTGCCCGGGATGCTTTGCAACAGCCCGGCCTGGATCAAGGCTCCTAACGCCTGGCGCACGGTCGCACGGCTGACATCCAGCGCTTGCTGGAGCACCCGCTCAGAAGGCAGGCTCTCGCCGGGTTGCAAGGTCCCGTCCGTGATCTGGGCGTGAATCGCGCGGCGCAACCGGACATGCAGGGGGGCCGGGGTCGGCGTGTGTACAACTTCTTTCATGCGATCAAGGTCCATGCGGCTGACTCCTTCAGAGAACGCAGCGCGAATACATACCAGTCCGTACCACCAGGGTAACCGTTGTTTTCGAATTCGTCAATGTTTTCCCATGACTACAACACGTTTAGGCACGGTATCAACACCACAGAAGGAGGGTTTTTTCTGCCAAACATCAATCAGACAGAACCAAAACACCACCGGCAACTCAAAATCAATCGTTTATTTTGCGCACAATTCGCACGCAATTAGTACACTCGAGGATAAACAAACTATGTTAAGAACATTCTGGCGTACAATGGTTGTTACGGCGCTGCTGGCGTCCGTCATCGTGGTGCAGCCCGCCCAGGCCGCAGACACCGTCACCCTGAAGATCATGAACTGGTCGCAAGAACAGGCCGAATTCTACGAAGATGTGGCCGACGAGTTCAATGACGAATACCCGAACATCGAGCTTGAATTTGAAACGATGGAACAAAGCGCCTACCGCGAAGCGCTGCCGCTGATGTTCCAGAGTGACCAGGCCCCGGACATCTTTTTCTGGATCAGCACCGGCAACCGCGTGCTGACGATGGCCGAACTGTACGAATTCAACTGGATCGCGCCGTTGAATCCGGACGGCGTATCGGATGACTGGCTGGAGCGCTTCCCCGCTGGCTCGTTCGTTGAGGGCATCAACATGGTCGATGGCGAAGTGTACAGCTTCCCCTTCAACGATAACCAGATTTGGGGCCCCGGCTATATGTACATGAACAATGACGTGATCCGCATGGCGGGCCTCGATCCCGATGCGCCACCCGCCACCTGGGACGAACTGCACGACTGGTGCAACACCATCAAAGACCAGACGGGCGTTTACTGCCTGGCCATCCCGCTGCAAGGCAACGACTTCCAGCGCACCTGGTACCCGCTGGCCGGTTCGATCATGACCGACCGGTTCTTCGACTACCAGCAGGGCCGCTTTGCCATTGACGATCCGCGCCTGCTCGAAGCCTTCGAATTCATCCAGCAACTGTATGAAGACGACCTCGTGGTGCCCGGTGTGGAAGACAAGGGCTTCGCACGCCAGGCGATGGGCAATGGCCTGGCCGCGATCTACTTCGGTGGCGCGTGGATGCCGAGTGTGTTCGAAAACATGGGCTTCGACAGCCTGGACCTGGGTGTTGCCCCGCCGCCGCGTCCCGATGACGGCCCGGTTGGTGCGTTGCAGCAAGGCTATTCCGAAAACAAGTACTTCGTCAGCAGCCAGACCGATCATCCCGCCGAAGCCTGGGCCTTCATCGAATGGATGACACGCCCGGATGGGTACTTCGCCACCGAATACCTGGCCCGTGGCTATGGCACGCTGGCGTTCTCGGATAATGCCGCCTACATCGAAAACCCGGTCATGCAGCAACTGGCCGCCGATATCGCGCCCACCCTGCGCGTGCTCTATCCCGAACCGCTGGTGCGCTGCCCCGACCTGGCGCAGTCCGAAGCGTATCTCGAAGCCGAGCAGTTCCACCCCAACTGGGAATGGGAAGAAATGGTCGAAGCGCTGGTTTCCGGGGATGATTTCTCTTCGATGGCCGCCGAGATCGCGGAAACCAAGAACGAAATCTTCCTGGCAGCGCTGGAAGAAGAAGCCGCAGCCGGCCTGGATGTCTCAATCGAGTGCTACACCTACCCCGATTGGGAATTCACCGAAAACTTCGATCCGGCCAACTACTAGGGGGCGGCTGCGTGGCCTGAAGCTGGCATCCGGCTCAGCCCGGCGGCTGGCCGGGCCACCATCCTGACCGAGTAATCGAATTCGTTCGACCGTGAGGTGATGCGGCTTCCCCTCCTGCATCACCTCATCATCCAAATCCGCGTTTGCGGAGGAGAAAACCATGAGTGTACGACAGGCTTCTCTACGACAGGCTATCCAGGCGCGGGCCCAGACCCACATCAAAATCCGCCGGAATCTGACGCC
>JAADYV010000476.1 GCA_010092855.1 Chloroflexota bacterium
GGCCGACGCCAGAGAGCCGGGACAGTCGGCCACGCTGCCGGGCGGCCTGAGGATGCGCGTAGAACGCGACGTAATCACGGTGGTCGAAGCAGATGCCGGCCTGTCCGCGCACCTGCTGGGCCGGGATGCACCTGCGCTGGCATCGGGCTACATCGGAGAGCCGTTTTCTGCCGGGGCATCGGTCGTGTTCACCGCCGGAGCGTGGCTGTTTGAAGCGTGGCTCCTGGCTCCGGAAGACGACCTGGAGGTGCTGCACGCTGATCCGCTGGCAGCAGCTTTGGCAGTAGAGCCGGGGGCGCAGCTCCACCTGCGAACCTGGCAGCCGGGGGATCGTTTTCAGCCGCGCGGTATGGGCGGCCACTCAAAAAAGCTCGGTGACCTGTTCAACGCGATGGGCGTGCCGGTGAGCTGGCGGGACCGGGTGCCGCTGCTGGTGGTGGGCAACGATATCGCGTGGTTCGTGGCCTTGGCAGCACCGGTTTCCGCAGGTGCGCAGACGAGGGTGCGCGGGCGTGTCTCTACCCTGTTTTCCCCGGAACACAATGCCCCCTTCCGCCTGCTATTAGCCGTCCGCTGGCGGCGCGCGAACCACCTCACAAAATAAAAAAACCTGTAAAAAACCTACGCCATTTGTGTTATCACTACTGCACAGATTAACAGAGACTTGCGTTTTACCAAACCTTCAGATATAGTTAAGGCAGGATGAATGGTCGGCTTTCAGATGTTATGCGAGGCAGGTCTGATGACTGTAGACGGACAAGACGCTTATATTCTAGTCGTAGACGACGAAGGTGCGATTCGATATTCGATCAGCAAAACGCTGCAACGAGTAGGGTACCAGGTTCATGCGGCGGCATCGGGCGAAGAAGCGCTCGACATGATGAACCGGCAGGAATACGATGTCGTGTTGACCGACATTCGAATGCCGGGCCTGACCGGGGTTGAACTGTTGGCCAAGATCAAAGAGCGCGCGCCTGACGCCGTCGTGATCTTGCTGACAGGGTATGCCAGCCTGGAAACAGCTATCGAGAGTCTGCGGCTGGGGGCGCACGATTACCTTGTTAAACCCAGCAGCAGCCAGGACATTCGCCAGAGTGTGTCGCAGGGCATCGAGCGGGCGCGCAACATGAAACACCGCCGCGCGCTGCTGCACACCATCCGCAACAATGTCGAAGAACTCACCGGGGAAAACCTGGAAGACCAGTTGATGGAGCCGCAGATGCAGGCGTCGGCTGCTGCGCCCGCCGCCGGTGGCACGCCGGTGGTCACGCCGGTTACGACCATGACTATCGGCCCGCTGACGATCTTCCCCGGTCGCTACCAGATTTCAGTGGGCGAACAGCCGATTGACCTGACGCCGACCGAGTTCGACTTGCTGTTGTATCTGGCCGCACATCGGGGTCGCGTGGTACCGTGTTCGGAGCTGGTGCGCGAGGTGCGGGGCTATTCGCTGGAAGAGCACGAAGCCCGCGAGGTCATCCGCCCGCACGTCAGCAATTTGCGCCGCAAGCTCAAAGCGTCCGGCCAAAACCCCAACATCATCGTCAACGTGCGCGGTATCGGGTACCGGCTGGCAGAAACGTCCTGACATCCCCAGTGTGGGTGGTTGCTGCCGCCAACAACGACATACAAACCATGGGCGCGTGCAGGAAGCAGCAGTCCGCATGTGCCCAACAAAGCCTCGTACCTCGTCACGGGTAGGGCAGCACATGGTGTTGGACAGTGTCCGCCGTCTGCCTGCCACGCTCATCTGTTTCGCGGTGCCGCGTTTCGCGTTTTCCCAATGACGTATATGACCCTATGTATTCTAATCATGTTTTAGCCTGCGCCGGTCATGGCAGGCTGCGGTGTGCTCCGCTACAATCAAGCCCAGAGCAATGACAGACTGGGTTGAGCAGACGTAGAGGAAACGGCGATATGCGCGGGAAGCGGCGCAGGTTTTGGTGGTTGAGCCTGGTGCTATTGGCGGGGCTGGTGAGTTGGGGGGGATTGGGGCCAGTGGTGCCCGCAGCGGGCGACATGGCGGACGATCACATGCGCAGGGGGATTCAACTGGACGATCTCACGTTGGAGGAGAAAGTCGGGCAGCTTTTCCTGATCACGATTTATTCCGCCAACCTGGACGATGCCGACCGTGACTTGATCGCGGATGTGCTGCCGGGTGGGGTGGTGCTGTTCCCGATGAACATCGTGGACGCGGAACAGGTCACGGCGCTGACCAACGCGCTGCAGACCGAAGCCCAGGCGGTGGGGGTTGGCGTGCCGCTGCTGATCGCGGTTGACCAGGAAGGCGGCCCGGTACGGCGGTTGAAGGACGGGTTTTCGCCGTTTCCCAGCGTGCAGCTTGTGGGCGGCGCGGGCAGCCGGGACGATGCGTGGCAGGTGGGCGTGGCGTTGGGGCAGGAGTTGGCGGCAGTGGGCGTGAATATGAACCTGGCCCCGGTCGCGGATTTGCACCGCGTCGAGTCGGGCGGGGTGCCCGGCCAGGTGCTCTACCGGCGCACGATTTCCTCCGATCCCGACCTGGTGGGCGAACTGGCGGGTGGCATGGTGGACGGTATGGGCGAGGCGGGCGTGATCGGCGTGCTTAAGCACTTTCCGGGGCACGGCGCGGCCACGCAGGACAGCCACAACGAACTGCCACACGTCGACCTGGCGTTGGAGGACGTGCAGCGCACCTCGCTGCGCGCATTTGAAGGCGCATTCTCCAGCAGCGCCCGCGCGGTCATGACCGGGCACCTGTGGTATCCCGCACTTGATCCCGCTGTCACGCGCCCGGCCACCATGTCGCCGATGGTGCTGGGGCTGCTGCGCGAGGGGATGGGCTTCGACGGCGTGGTGATCACCGACGCGATGGACATGGGCGCGATTCTGCGCGAGTATACGCTGTCCGGGGCCGTGATCGCGGCCATCAACGCGGGCGTGGACCTGGTCACGTTTGGGCCGCACGTCAGCGCGCAGGACCAGCGTGTTGTGATCAACAGCACGATCCAGGCGGTGCGCAGCGGCGCGATCCCGATGGAGCGGCTGGACGAGGCTGTCACGCGCGTGCTGGCGCTGCGCGTGGCGTATGGGCTGACGGCGTGGTCGGCGCTAGATGTGAACGAGACAGAGCAGCGCTTGTTGCTCGACGCGCACCACCAGGCGTTGGTCGCGGTGGCTGAAAACGCCGTGACCGTGCTGGACAATGCGCAGGACCTGCTGCCGCTGGACAGTGAGAACCAGCGCGTGGCGGTGATATATCCATCCACCTACAGCCACATTCTCAACGCGTGTTGGGGCATCGACCCCGACCTGATGTGGTACGGCTACACCTACCAGCCTACGTCGCAGGATTTTGCGGCAGTCGAGACGCTGGCGCAGAACGCGGAGACGGTGGTGATTTTTGTGGAGGACTTGCACCAGAACACGACCCAACTGCGCCTGGCGGAGTCGCTGCCGCCGGAAAGGACGGTCACGGTGCTGCTGCGCTCGCCCTTCGATTGGGAGCGGCTGCCCGAACCGCTGACGACAGTCGTGCTGACCTACGACTCGATCCCGGCCACGCACGTTGCCGCCTGCCGCGTGCTGTACGGCGTGGTACCCGCGCGGGGACGGCTCCCGATGGCGGTGGGGCCCTATCCGCCGGGCATGGGCGTTCAACTCCCCGAAGAGGTCGGCGATTGGTAGCCGGGCGGGTTTTGTAACGCGGCGCGTTTTAGAGTACCTTTTGAATAGGCACTGATCCATTTCTCAGGAAAAAACAATGGGCAACCTGAATCTGAACCTGTTAACACCAGACACCCAGGCCACGCTGGACGACGCGGTCGATATCCTGACGGCGTATGGCAAACATATGATGACGCCGGAGGCCGTGCTGCTGGCCCTGATTCGCAGCCAGGATACGGCAGCGGCGCGCGTGCTGGACTATTTCGCGCAGAAACGCGGGGCCGACCTCGACCGGTTAGAGCGCCAGGTCAAGCTGGCAGTGCAGTCGCGGCGCGATGTGGGCGGCGACCTGCGCTACCTGGGCACGGACCGGCCCGCGATTGAACTCAGCCGCTCGATGTTGATCGCGCTGGACGAAGCGCTGAGCGTGTCGCAGGCGCTGGGCCAGGTCAAGGTCGATACCGACCACTTGCTGGGCGTGATGACCGAGCGCGAGGTGGGCACGGCGGGGATGCTGACACAGTTCGGCATCACCAAGAGCGCCGTGCGTGACCTGCTGACCGGGTCCGGGCCCAGCTCCGGCGTGATGATGCGCCCACAGGCTTCCGCCACCAGCAACGACTACGTGGCCCAGGCGCGCGCCGGATCGCTGGAAGCGGTCTACTTCCGCGAGGGCTTACTGCGCGACCTGATGCAGATTCTGGGCCAGACCGTACACCGCCATGTAATCCTGGTGGGGCCGGATGGGGTGGGCAAGCGCACGCTGGCCTACAGCCTGGCGCTGCTGATCGCCGAGGACCAGGGACCGAAGGACTTGCGTTGCCTGGTGCAGATCGACGAGCGCGCACTGCTGGACCAGTCGCAGAAAGCCGTCAGCGGTGGCCTCAAGAGCGCGCAGGGCGGCATCCTGTTTATCCCGCACATTCACCGCTTTTTCGGCGGCGCGATCAAGGCCGAATTCCCGAAAGCTGCCCCCGCGCTGCAAAAGGCGTTTCTGGACGACAACCCGGTCATTATCGGCACTACCACCCAGGCCATGTGGGACGAGCGGCTGCGTGGCATTAATGCGCTGGCCGAGAATACCCAGGTGCTCCAGGTGCCACCCACGACGGCGCGCGAAACAGTCGAGATTCTCAAGGTGCTTTCGCCGCACGTGGCCGCCGACTACGACATTATGGTGGAGGAGGACGCGCTGGAAGTGGCCGCGACGCTGGCCCGCCGCTACATGAGCGGGACGCCGCTGCCGCTCAGCGCCGAACATCTGCTGCACCGCGCCGCTTCGCTGGTCAGCATGAGCGACCAAACGCACATCGCGTTCCGGCAGGAAGTGGCCGACTCGATCCTCGATGCGGAGGACGTGACGCTGGCCGCCGCCCAGATGACGGGCATCCCGGTGTCCAAGTTGGGCCAGGACGAGCGCACCAAGTACGCCAGCATGGTCGAGCACCTGCACGAGCGCATCATCGGCCAGGACGAAGCCGTGATCGCGCTCAGCCGTGCGGTCAAGACGGCGCGTGTCGGGCTGAAGGACCCCAAGCGCCCGATTGGATCGTTCCTGTTCCTGGGGCCGACCGGTGTCGGCAAGACGGAGCTGGCCAAAGCGCTGGCCGAGTTCATGTTCGGTAGCGAAGACGCCATGCTCCAGCTCGATATGTCCGAATACATGGACGAAAACACGGTCAGCCGCTTGATCGGCGCGCCACCCGGTTACGTTGGGTACGAGGGTGGGGGCCAGCTCACCGACCGCGTGCGCGACCAGCCCTACATCGTGGTGGTGTTCGACGAGGTCGAGAAGGCGCACCGCCGCGTGTTGGACGTGCTGCTGCAGGTGATGGAAGAGGGGCGTCTGACGGACGGGCAGGGCAATGTCGCCAACTTCAGCGAGGCCGTGATCATCATGACCAGCAACGTCGGCGCGCGTGAACTGGAGACGACCGTGATTGACGACGCTACACGCGAGTTTGTGATGGAAGAAGTGCGCGAAGCCTTCCGGCCCGAATTCCTTAACCGCCTGGACGAGATCGTGATCTTCCACCCGCTCAGTGACGAGCACCTGGCCCTGATCCTGGACCTGATGCTCAAGCAGGAAAACGAACTGGCAGCCGAGCGCGGTCTGACGCTCGACATCACCGATCAGGCCAAGCGCTGGATGCTGGACCAAAATGAGCACCCCGAATGGGGCGCGCGCCCGCTGCGGCGTATTATCCAGCGCAACGTGCGCGAGCAGTTGGCCGACTACTTGCTGCGCGAAAACCCCGACGCGGGAACGACGGTCGCTATCGACGCCAACCGCCGGGGCCTGACGTTCGACATGGAAGCGGGGTAGGGGGCAGTCGCCAGCGGGTCAGCCATCAGCACGTCAGCCGGTCAGCGCGTAGGAATAGTACTTATGGTGCGCGTTGTTAGCCGGCCAGGTTCCAGCCCGCAAGACCAATGCACAATTTTTGCCTGATGGCTGACAAGCTGACCGTTGAAAGCTGCAATGCTGCTGGCTGCAATGCTGACCGCTGATTGCTCCTGAGGGTACTTGACACGCCATCCGATCCATGTGATATGATGGCGTCATATTCTTAATGCAGTTTCCACACCCTATGGTCGCGGTTGGGGTTCCGCACCAGCCATTTCCCGGACAAGTTTGTATTGTGATCTAGTATTATGAACGGGGTGAAACGTTATGTCTCCTCACAACGGTAAGTCTTCCCCTTCCCGCAA
>JAADYV010000477.1 GCA_010092855.1 Chloroflexota bacterium
ACGGTCAGGTGCGACTGGGCCAGTACGTGCACAGCGTCCGGCCAATCGCGCGTGGTGACCAGGCCATCGGGCTGGCGGTGCCGCATCCAACCCTGGGGCGTGGCACATATTCGCCCCGGAGACAGCGCAGCGACCAATTGGGGATCGACTTCGTAGGCCACTGGAGCCAGGTGGGTCAATCTCGCGCGCCGCCAGGCCGGGGGCAGTGCGTCCACGCCCAGTGGCGCAGCCCGGTGATACATGTACTGCGTGCGCGCACCGTTTTGGTACAGGTTTTCGAACGTAGTGGTGTGGGCAGCAGGCACGTTGATCACCAGCGCATCGGGCGGCAGACCATCGAGCAGCGGTTCCCCCGGCGCGGCGCTGGTCAGGATGCCTACGCGCAGTCCAAACGCCGCCGCCGTGTGCGCTGCAAATGTCACCGTACCGCCAGGCTGTGGCCCCTGCGGGGTAATGTCGTGGGTGATGTGCCCGACCAACAGGTAGTCGGGAGTGGTTTCGGCTGGCTCGCCCATAACTCACTGCCAGAGATATCGCTGGCGCAGAACAAACGAAAATGCCGCAACCACCGGGTCACGGCACAACTGGTCACAGAGCTGACACTGCTGCTTACCGAAAGCGCGGCACAATCGTCACTTTGCGGTGATCTCCCTCGCCAACGCTCTCGGTCATCACGTCGGGGTGATCGCGCAAAGCCAGATGTACGATGCGCCGTTCATAGGGCGGCATTGGCTCCAGCGGGACGGTACGCCCCAGTTGAACGGCCTGTTCCGCCATGCGTTTGGCCAGGCGGCGCAGCATCTGTTCCCGGCGCGTTTTGTATCCCTCCACGTCCAATACGATGTTGGCCCGGCGCTGCAGCTCGCGGCTGACGATCAGGCGCGTGATGTACTGCAGGGCGGCCAGGGTTTCGCCGCGTCGCCCGATCAACATGCCCAGGTCCGATCCTTGAATTTGCAGAACCCAAGGCGCTTCTTCTCCGTTTTCGGCAGCGGCGCGATGGACTGCAATATCAGCCTTGATCTGCATTTTGGCCAGCAGCTCTTCCAACGTCGCCAGGCCTACTCGTGCATCATCGTCCAGGTCATCAACAGCCACCGGCACAGTTTCTGCCAGGGGGCCATCGTCGTCCTCTTCTTCATCTACGAAGACATCGTCACCGACCTTGTCCACCTCGTCTGCGATCTCTTGGACATCCTCATACACCCGAGGAGACGGTGGTTCACGGCGAGTTGTAGGCGGAGGTTGGTGACGCGAAGGCGCTGCTGTTGTCAGCCGCACACGGGCCGGACGCGCGCCGATCCCCAATAATCCGCGACTGGGTTCGTCTAGAATTTCGACAATAACACTTTCGCGTGAGACACCGAGTTCTTCCAAGCCTAACTCAATGGCTGTTTCGATGTCGTCAGCATTGGTTTCTACCGACCGGGTGTCACTCATCAAAACCTCTCTTTTATAACCCAGCAAGTGGGTCTAATAATCATACAGCAGGGTTGGCCGCAATCCATCGACATCTTCACAGACTAGCAGTTCCGGTAGAAGCAGCCACCGCAACCTGGTGATGAGGTGATCGTGCACGCGCCAGGGGCAAGCCAGGCGCACGCGACGTATTTCTGCTGGCTGGCAGCGCCGCCGCCAGCAATACTACCTGCTATTAGCTTTTGTTGCGCCTGGCGGTAGCACGCTCAGCGCGGCTGTCCCGGATTCCGGCGCGTTTGGGCTTGATCACCAGCTTGGACGAATCACCACTGCTCTTGATGGAAATGGGCTCCGAAACCGCCGCCGACGCAGTAGAGGGCCGGGCCTTCGATGGACGGGACGACACTGTTTCTTTACGTGCTTTTGCCTTCACAGGCTCGACCTCGGTCTCTTCCTCTTTGGGAGCCAGCCCCAAAATCCGCCGGAAGTCGATGCGGCCCATTGCCGCGTACTGGCCGATACCGATGATGTTGGACGCAATAAAGTATATCGACAGGCCAGACGCAAACGACAGCGAAAAGATACCGAACATAATCGGCATAATTGTCATCATCTGACGGCTCATCGCAGCGGCCTGGTCACTGGCAGAATCACCCGAACCTGGCTCGGGTTTGGGCGTCGAGGGCATCAGGAGCTTTTGCTGGAGGAACGTGGTAGCTACCACCAGGATCGGCAGAATATACAGCGGGTCCGGAACCCCCAGGTTGAGCCACAAAAATTGGTTCTGCAGCGGCACCTGGCTAGAAAGTGGATGCACGTAGATGCGCTCCGACAGTTCCAACAACTGGAGCGGGGTGGCCGCCATAGATGCCACAATCGCGCGATACAGCCCCAGCATGATCGGCAGTTGGATCAGCAGCGGCAAACAGCCCGCCAGCGGATTGACACCATACTCCCGGTAGAGATCCCACTGTGCTTGCGCCAGGCGTTCGCGGTCGTTCTTATACTTTTCCTGCAACTTCTTGAGTTCCGGTTGAAGCTGCTGCATAGCTTTGGTCGAGCGATGCTGCTTCAGGGTCAGCGGATACAGCGCCACCCGCACCAGAATCGTAAAGACAATGATGGCCAGCACCACGTTGCCGCCCAGAATCTGGTACAGGAACAGCAGAATGGTGATGAACGGGTTGGTAATGAAGTCTAACATCCACGAGTTCCTTTAGGTTGGGCGGACGGCTGCACCAGGTTTACGGTACAATCTGTCCCCCGCGCCCTTATCTGTTTTTTTCACGGTGGCATTTTCGCCGGGTCGCCCCAGCACTGGCACTAATGGCGATATGCCCTACAGCGTGGCCTTAATCCGAATAGGCCCAGGCCCGGCTGCGTGATATCTTACCATCATTACTCTCAATAAGCTCGTAGGCCACCAAGCGCTCATCGGATTCGCTGGTACCAGCAATTACCAGCTCAGAGGTGCTTTCCTCATCCTCGCCTAGCACAGAAATGAGCACCAGTTCGGTCAACACATCACCTTCGGTGGTTTCGGACCATTGCTCCGTCCCGTCCTCGGTAGACAGCGCATACACCGTATTGTCCTGGGAGCCGACGAGGACCAACCCATCGACCACCAGCGGCGCGCCACGAATAGAGGATTCGGTCGGGCGTACTTTCCATTTCTCTTCGAAGCCATCATCAGTGATGGTCAGGGCATAGACGTAACCCGAAATGTCGGCGCAATACAGCACACCATCGACCAACGCCGGGCTGCCCCATACCCAGTCTTCCGTCTCGTACCGGTCAACGACACGATCATCTGCGTCTTCGGCCAGGTCCAACGCCACCATCTCCGAGCCAAAGGTGCCCACGTAGGCCCAATTGCGGATGGGATCATGCGTCGGGCTGCTGGGCATCGCGCCGCCGAGATATTCATCCCACAGCAATTCACCGTCAGCCGGGTCCACCGCGTAGAAATGCTGGTCCAGTGACACAATATACAGCATGGCATTGGGCCGAGGCGCTAGCTCAACGGCAGGGTTGTCTGTTTCCGTTTCGGCGACATCTTCAGCGAGCGTTTCGTCACCGGGTGGTTCGTTATCCGCCGTTTCGTCGACCGACGCTCCGTCGGCCTCATCAGTGGATTCTTCCGACTCGCCGTTGCCTACGTCTGCTTCATCGTCGGCCTGGGTCGTTTCCTCGTTCTCTTCTTCACCGGCCTGATCCGCGTCGGCAGTGTTCTCGTCGTCGTCACCAGCTTCAGCGCCGTCTGTTTCGGAATCATCCGCGCTGTCGTCAGGAGCGGGGGAAATTTCCGTTTCAAATGTGTCCGGCAAATAGACGGGCACGTACAGCGGTGTGGCCCACACGCCATGATCCGTCTCGAAGGTCCATTCCTCACCGTTGACGTCAGCATCGGGATCAAGCGAGATCGCGACCACATCGCGGCTGCCATAGCCAAAATACAGCAAGTTTTCGTCCGGGTTGACGGCAGCCCCACCGATAATGCGATCTTCGGTGTTTTCCTTCAATGGACCGATGATGGTCACTTCTTCTGGCTCGTAGATGACCTCACCCGTGCCTGCCACGATGCCCTCATCTTCGTCGTCGTAACGATTGATGGCGTGCATCCGGCCTTTGTAATCGCCGATGAAGATCATATCGTTGTAGATCGTGGGGACAGCGTAGAATTTCTCGTCGTCACTATACTCCCACTCAACCGTAACCGTATCATCCGCCGCACGCACAGCAACCACCGACTTGTCGTTGGCGACATATACCATTGCGTCGTCGGGGTCTTGAGCTACACCGGGCCAACTATCTCCGGCTTCGTTGCGACAGGCAGAGAGGAAAATCGCCAACACAATCAACAGGACAACAACAAAACGGGGTGGGGTAATGGCATTCCGTGACTTTTTCAAGGTAGGTCCTTCAAAATCAGGGTACGGGATCGTACCCGCCTGGGCTAAGTGGATGGCAGCGCGCGATGCGCCGCAACCCCAGCCAACTGCCTTTGATCAGGCCATGCTTTTGAATGGCCTGGTAGGTATAGTGCGAACAACTGGGTTCGTACCGGCAGCTAGCGGGTAAAATGCGCGAAAGCGTGAGTTGGTAAAACCGGATCAGGGCGAGGCCAATGAATTTCATGATGTTTGCCCTTCTATCCATAGCCCGGAGCGCTGTAGACTGCTGGTCACAGCTTCGTCTACGACGGCAAAAGGCTGGCTGGCGATGGTGCGACGCGCAACAAATACCATGTCATGGCCAGGCAGCAGATAGGGATCGGCACCCCGGACCGCTTCACGCAGCAAGCGGCGCACCCGGTTACGCACAACGGCGTGCCCCAACTGTTTGCTCGTCACAAAACCATACCGGTTGTGGGGCAATCCATTCGGGAGCACGCTCAAAATGAGCAGCCGGTGCCGCCAAACCTGGCCATGGGCGCGCAAGCTGGCGAAATCTTCCTGGCGGCGCAACCGCAAGTGACGCTGCATGGCACTCAATGGCTAAGCCGTGTTGACATCAATAACTCAGAATTCCGCTATTCACAGGCGAAAATGCCAACACTACCTAGCTCTTCCAGTTGATCTTCTTGACGTGGTTGTTCATCTTCACGCCCAGTTGTTTGCGCCCTTTGGCCCGGCGCGACTTAATCACCCCGCGGCCCCCACGCGAACGCATCCGCTTGCGGAAGCCATGCACGCGAACACGACGGCGCTTTTTGGGTTGGTATGTACGTTTTGGCATCCCTGCATCCTCTAAAAAAATCGCGCTCAATGCGCGTTTTTTGAATTGGCAACATAAACAGAAGCGGTCGGTGTACCGCCCTGTGACGAAGGGCAAGTATAGCGCATGGCCATACCTGGGTCAAGCGTCAGAACGCGAAAAAATCCCTGTTCAGCGAGACCGCATCGTGGCGCTGCTGCTCCCTCCCAAACCCCAGGCACTCATTATGTGCGCTGGCAGCCGGTCGCTCATTATATGTAGGTTTCATGACTGAGAAACCAGTGCAGCCGATGCCATCGGATCATTTGATCATTATGCACATATGTAATCTGCATCCATACCTTGACAATCTGCACTAATATTGCTAACGTTTCTAATGTCAAGCGCATATTCAAAAGCGTTGATCTGGACGAGTACACACCAAAGCGGTGTTCAGAGAGCCGCCGGTTGCTGCAATGGCGGTACATGCGCAGGTGTTGGAATGGCCCAGGGAGCTGCCAGTCGAAAGCGTTGCATACAGTTTGTGTGCTGTGAGTAGCCTGCGCCGGAGACACCACCGTTATCAGGGTGACGGGTATCGACCAGACACAGTGCATTGACCAGACACAGTCGGGTGTGTGGGGGTCCGTACCTCAACCATGAGTGAAGCTGGCTTCTCTTGCACAAAATCTGCGTTCTCCGTGGATTTTTTTGTTGCCTGGGCAGGTCGCTTAATCAAGGTGGCACCGCGGGATTCCTCCCTCTCGTCCTTGAAACGAGGTGAGGAATCTTTCGATTATCTGGCTGCCTGGAGGCGACCTGATGGCACTCTCACCCAGCGCACTGCGCGCACATGCACCCGTTACCCCAGATCGGGAAACGGTTCACCTTCTCTTCGAACATGGTGACCTGGTACCTGTTTACCGGACGCTGCTGGCCGACCTCGAAACGCCGGTATCCGTTTTCCTCAAACTGACCCAAACTGGCACGGTTTCGTTCCTGCTGGAAAGCGTAGAAGGGGGCGAACAGGTCGGGCGCTATTCGTTCTTGGGTGTGAACCCCAAGGGCCTGGTTCAAGTCCAGCATAACCAGGTCACCAAAACGCTGCACGGCGAAACCACCACCCGCGAACTCGAACCGGATGAAGACCCGCTGGCCGTGATCGCGCACGAGTTTGAGCGCGTGCAGCCAGTGCCGTTGGATGGATTACCGCGCTTTGTGGGCGGCGCGGTGGGCTATCTCAGCTATGACATCGTGCGCTATATCGAGCGCCTGCCGGATACCGCGATTGACGATCTCAACGTGCCCGACGCGGCGTTTATGCTGGCCGATACGCTGGTGATCTTCGACCATGCCAAGCACCAGCTGATCGTACTGGCGAACGCGCACAACACCGGCGATCCCGATGCAGCCTATGATGACGCAGTGCGCCGCATCGACACTATTATCGACGTACTGAGCCAGCCCCTGCCGTACCTGCCCACCCAGGAAGCGACTGCCCCCGACAATCCCGAACTGCAATCCAACAGGACCCGCGACGAATTTGAGGACAACGTCCGCGCAGCGAAGGAGTACATCGCCGCCGGGGATGCTTTCCAGATCGTGCTGTCGCAACGCTTCAGCCGCCAGACCAGCGCGCCGCCCTTCACCATCTATCGCGCGCTGCGCGCATTGAACCCTTCCCCCTACATGTTTTTCCTGCGCTTCAACGACGAGTTTGCCCTCATCGGCGCATCGCCGGAAATGATGGTGCGCCTGGAAGACGGTACGGCTACCGTGCGCCCAATCGCGGGGACTCGCCCGCGTGGAACTACCGATGCCGACGATGACCGGCTGGCGGAAGAACTGCTCACGGATGAAAAAGAGCGCGCCGAACACGTCATGCTGGTGGACCTGGGGCGCAACGACCTGGGCCGGGTGTGCGACTATGGCACGGTGCGTGTCCCGAACATGATGTACATTGAGCGCTATTCGCACGTCATGCACATCGTCAGCCAGGTGCAGGGGCGGCTGCGTGGGGGCATGGATGCCTTCGACCTGCTGCGCGCCACCTTCCCGGCAGGTACGCTCAGCGGCGCGCCGAAGGTCCGCGCGATGGAGATCATCGAGGAGTTGGAAGGCACACGCCGGGGACCCTACGGCGGCGCAGTGGGATACTTCAGCTTCGATGGTTCAATGGACACCTGCATCACGATCCGTACCATGATGAAACACGGCGAAACAATCTACTACCAGTCCGGGGCTGGTATTGTAGCCGACAGCGATCCCGCGCTTGAATACGACGAAACGGTCAACAAGGCCCGCGCGGTCGCGGTGGCCGTTCAGAACGCCGAATCCGGCCTGATCTGAGGGAGTCTGCATCATGTCCGAGCGCAAACGGGTATTGACCGGCGACCGGCCAACCGGCAAGCTCCATTTGGGGCACTATATCGGTACGATCCAGAACCGGGTGAAATACCAGCACGACTACGCGTCCTTTTTCCTGGTGGCCGATTTGCACATGCTGACCACCAAACACCAGCGCGAGCACATCGACCAGGTGAACGAACACGCGCGCTTGATGGTACTCGACGCAATTGCCGCCGGGATCGATCCGCACACCGTGACGTTTTACCTTCAATCCGGCGTGCACGAACTCCACGAGATGGTCACCTTGCTCCAGAATCTGGTCACCGTCTCGCGGTTGGAACGCCTGCCCAGTCTCAAAGATATGGCACGGGACGCCAACATCGAGATGCCGTATGGCCTGTTGGGGTACCCGGTGCTGCAAGCGGCGGATATCTTCTGCGTGCGGGCGCACCGGGTCCCGGTCGGTAAGGATAATATCGCCCATGTCGAGGTTGCACGCGAGATCGCGCGGCGTTTCATTCACCTGTACGGGGAGGTATTCCCGGTGCCGGAGGGCGAAGTAGGCGCAGTACCGACGCTGGTCGGCACCGATGGACAGGCTAAGATGAGCAAAAGCCTGAGCAATGCGATTTTTCTCAGCGATTCGGCGCAGGAAGTCGAGCGCAAAGTGAGCGGCATGTTCACTGATCCCAACCGGGTGCGTGCCGACATTCCCGGCAGGGTCGAAGGTAATCCCGTGTTCATCTACCACGACGTTTTTAATCCCAATCGGGCCGAAGTCGAGGACCTGAAGGCACGCTACCGCGCGGGCAAGGTCGGCGACGTGGAAGTGAAACACAAGTTGGCTGCTGCCATCAACACCTTTTTGGAGCCGATGCGCGAACGCCGCGCCCGCTACGAACAGTCGGGTCTGATCGAAGACATTCTATACCAGGGCACACTGCGCGTTCGAGAAGAAACCAAAACGACGCTGTACGCCATGCAAAAAGCGATGGGCTTCACCGGTGTATGGAACCGAATGCGTCGCAAAGCCGAGAGCTACCAAGAGAAGACCACATCCACGCCAGAATCGGCCTAAGGACCAAACAACCGGAGGAACAACCATGATCCTGGTCATCGACAACTACGACAGCTTTACCTACAACCTGGTGCAGTTCATGGGCGAGATGGGCGCGGATTTGCGCGTGGTGCGCAACGACCGAGCCACTGTCGAGGACATTCGCGCCATGCAGCCCAGCCACATCGTGATTTCGCCCGGTCCTGGCACGCCAGATGATGCCGGTATCTCGATGGACGTGATCCGCGAGATGGGGCCACGCACGCCAGTATTGGGGGTGTGCCTGGGCCAACAGAGCATTGGGCAAGTGTTCGGCGGAAAGGTAGTCCGCGCCCCGCGCCTGATGCACGGCAAAACCAGCATGATCTACCACAAAAACGCCCAACTGTTTACCGGCGTGCCCAGCCCGTTTGAGGCCACGCGCTACCACAGCCTGATCGTGGAGGAGCCACTGCCTGAATCGCTGCTGGTCACGGCCTTCACCGAAGCGGGCGAAGTGATGGCGCTGCGCCACAAGGAATACCCGGTGGTAGGCGTGCAGTTCCACCCGGAAAGCATCCTGACCAAGTATGGTCCGCGTATCATCCAGAATTTTCTCGAAGACCGTTTGTAGGAGGAAACACCATGACAGAGATCGACATCCAACGCGCGATTGACATCATCAGCAAGTTCGGGCACTTGAAGGAAGACGAAGCCGAATCGGTCATGGCTCAGATCATGGCCGGGGACGCCACCGAAGCCCAGATCGGCGCGTACCTGATGGGCCTGCGCATGAAGGGCGAAACTGAATCGGAGATCATCGGCAGCGCGCGCGCCATGCGAGCCAACGCCGTGCGCGTGCCGGTCAGTGTTAACGGCGACCTGCTGGATACCTGCGGCACCGGCGGCGACAAATCCGGCACCTTCAACATCAGCACGACGGTGACATTTGTGGCGGCGGGGGCGGGACTGCGCATCGCCAAGCACGGCAACCGCGCCTCGACCAGTAAGTGCGGCAGCGCGGACGTGCTGGCCGAACTGGGCGTCAACCTGGACCTGACCCCGGAGCAAGTTGGCCAGTGCATCGACGAGATCGGGATCGGGTTTCTGTTTGCGCCCAAGCTCCATCCCGCCATGAAACACGCCATCGGCCCGCGCCGCCAGATGCGCGTACGCACCATGTTTAACATTCTCGGCCCATTAACCAATCCTGCCGGGGCGCAGCGCCAGTTGATGGGCGTGTTTGCCGCCGACCTGACAGAGTTTATTGCCAGTGTGTTGGGCGCGCTGGGTTCGACAATGGCGATTGTGGTGCATGGTTATGGTGGCCTGGATGAACTGACCACCACCGGTCCCAACCGCGTCAGCACATACCACGATGGCCGTGTAAAAACAGAGCAGATTGATCCCATCGAACTGGGGCTGGCTCCAGCACACATCACCGATTTGCTCGGTGGCGACGCCCCAGAGAATGCGCGCATTCTGCGCGGCGTGCTCAGTGGTGAGGTGAACAGCACCAAGCGCGACGTGGTGCTGCTGAACGCCGGGGCAGCGCTTTTGGCGGGAGGATTGGTCGATACGTTTGAGGACGGTATCCAAAAAGCGGCTGAGATCGTGGATAGTGGCGCGGCGCTGGAAAAACTCGACGCGCTGATCGCCTACAGCCAGGAGCTAGGGGCGCAATGAGGTTCACGCGCACGGATACGGTCCTGGACCGCATTCTGGAGCACAAGGTCGACGAGATCACGGCGTGCAAAGCGCGGGTATCGCAGGCGGAACTGGCCTCACGGCTGGATTCCGCCCCGCCGCCGCGCGATATGCTCTCGGCACTCCGTCGGAACACCGTCGCCCTGATTGCCGAAGTCAAGCGCGCCTCGCCATCAAAGGGTGTGCTGGTGGAGGACTTCGATCCGCTGGCGCTAGGTACGACCTACGCGGCAAACGGCGCGGCGGCGATTTCGGTACTGACGGACGAGTGTTTTTTCCAGGGGCATCTCGACTATCTCACGCAGGTGCGGGCAGCGGTGAAGGTTCCCGTGCTGCGAAAGGAATTTGTGATCGACCCGTACCAGGTGATCGAAGGGCGGGTGGCCGGGGCGGACGCGGTGCTGCTCATCATGGCGGCGCTGGATGATGCGCAATTAGCTGACCTCCACGCCGCAATCACTGACCTGGGCATGGTGCCGCTGGTCGAAGTGCATAACGCTGCCGAACTCGACCGTGCGCTGCGTCTGGAACCAAAACTGCTCGGTGTCAACAACCGCGATCTCAAAACCTTCAACGTGGATCTGGCCACCACGCAGCGGCTCGCCTCTCAGGTACCTGCCGGAGTCACGCTGGTGGCCGAGAGCGGCATCCGGCATGGCGCAGACGTGCAGCAGATGGGCGCAATGGGCGCACACGCCGTGCTGGTCGGCGAAACGCTGGTCAAGGCGAACGACGTGGCCGCGATGGTGCGCGAACTGAGCTGCCAGCCGAGGGAGACAACACCATGACGGTCATCAAAATCTGCGGCACAACGACGCTGAATAACGCGCTGATGTGCGCCACGTCGGGCGCGGACCTGCTGGGCCTGAACTTTTACCCGCCCAGCCCACGTTATGTTACGCCTGAGGTCGCGCGCACCATCACCGATGGGCTGCGGTCCGAACTGGGCGCAGAATGTCCGCTGCTGGTGGGGGTATTCGTCAACTTGGACGCGAGCGAGGTCGCGCAGATCATGGACACTGCCGGACTCGATGCCGCCCAACTCAGTGGAGACGAGTCGCCGGACATGATTGCCGCCCTGCGCGGACGAGCGTATAGAGCGATCCGGCCTCGCAGCATGGCGGAAGCGCGCCAACTGGCAGAAACCTACCTGATCCACACGCCAGAGGATGAACGCCTGCCCGCGCTGCTGGTGGACGCCTATCACAAAGCGCTTTATGGCGGCACCGGTGAACAGGCCAGCGTAGAGGTGGCTCTGGCCGTGCGCGAGATCACGCCGCGCCTGATGTTGGCCGGTGGCCTCAAGCCGGAAAACGTTGCGGAACGGGCAAAGGCTATCAAGCCCTGGGGGGTAGATGTTGCCAGTGGCGTCGAAAGTGGCACGCCGGGCATCAAGGATCAAACCGCTGTGCGGGCGCTGGTGGACGCTGTACAATCAGCGCGGTTTTCCGAGATGCCATGACAAGGAGTATGGGTTGATGTTTGCAGTACAGCGTGGAACAAACGTATCGCACTGGTTGAGCCAGGTCGAGGGGCGCACCGTAGAGGGACACAACGTAGAACGGAGCATATGGTTCGCCGAGGAAGACGTGCAACGTATCGCGGGCTGGGGCTGCGATCACATCCGGCTGCCCGTCGATGAGGTGCAGCTATGGGATGATTCCGGGAACCGTGAACCGGAAGCATTCGAATTGCTAAACCACGCGCTCGACTGGTGCGAAA
>JAADYV010000478.1 GCA_010092855.1 Chloroflexota bacterium
CCGCCAGCGCAGCACCGATGTGCAGGACGAGATCGCGGGCGCGACCGTCGTGGCGGAAGAAGTGCTGCACAACATCCGCTCCGTCAAAAGCTACGGGCGCGAGGACTACGAGATCGCGCGCTACGAGTCCGCCCTGGCGCGGACGCTGGACGCCGTGCGCCGCCTGATCACGGTGCGCGCCGTGATCGGCCCGGCGCTGGATTTCTTCATGGCGGTCGATATCGCGCTGATCCTGTGGTTTGGCGGGCGGGAGGTGCTCGACGGGCGGCTGACGGGCGGGGAACTGATCGCGTTTTTGCTCTACACGCTGGTCATCGCGCAGTCGTTTTCACAGTTGGGCGGGCTGCTGGCGCGCACCCAGGAGGCGCTGGGCGCGGTGGCGCGCGTGTTCCAGGTGCTGGACACCACCCCCGACCTGCTGGATGCTCCGGACGCGATCACGCTGGAGCACGTCGCGGGCCGGATCACGTTCGAGGCTGTAACCTTCTCCTACGATGGCGACACCGATGGCGCGCAAACGGTGCTGGACGACATCACCCTCGACATATCGCCGGGTGAGATCATCGCGCTGGTCGGTCCCAGCGGGGCGGGCAAGAGCACGATTTTCAACCTGATCCCGCGCTTCTATGACGTGACGGCGGGCGCGGTGCTTGTGGACGGGCACGACGTGCGCGCCGTGACCCAGGCCAGCCTGCGCGCCCAGATTGGCATTGTGCCGCAGGAGACGCTGCTGTTCGGCGGCACCATCCGCGAGAACATCCGCTACGGGCGGCTGGACGCATCTGAGGCAGACCTGGTCGCGGCGGCGGAAGCAGCCAACGCGCACCCGTTCATCACGGCGCTGCCGGACGGCTACGAGACGGTGGTGGGCGAGCGCGGCGTGCGGCTCAGCGGGGGGCAGCGGCAGCGCGTGGCCATCGCGCGCGCGATCCTCAAGGACCCACGTATCCTGCTGCTGGACGAGGCCACCGCCAGCCTGGACAACGAGAGCGAGCTGCTGGTGCAGCAGGCGCTGGATCGCCTGATGGTGGGCCGCACCACGCTCATCATCGCGCACCGCCTGAGCACCATTCGGAGCGCGCACCGCATCGCCGTGCTGGATGGTGGCCACATCGTCGAACTGGGCACCCACGACGACCTGCTGGCGCGCGGCGGCCTGTATGCGCGGCTGTATGCGATGCAGTTCCGCACCAGGGACAGTGCGGCGTTCCGGTCGGAACCCAGTACCGAGTTCCGTGCACAAAACGACACGGAGTTCCGGTCGGAAGACGGTGCGGCGTTCCGTGCGGAGGGCGCGTAACACCGGGGCGGGCATCGCCTCGTGGGGGACACCCGCCCCGTCACACAGGGGGGAAAACTGGTGGGAATGGTCGGTTCAGGTGGTCGGCTGCATGGTGTCCGCCGGGGCCTGCGGTTCGGACGGGTAGCTGGGCGGCAGCGAGTCGCGTGGTTCCGGTGGCTCCGGCACCAGCAGCGCGTTGACCAGCACCGCGAGCGCCATCAACGGCAGCAGCACGATAAAGGTCCGCAGCATCAGCGCCGCCAGCCACACGTTCCACACCGGGCGGGGAGCCAGCACCGGCACAAACAGCCAGCCCACGATAATCAGCAGCGCGTTGATCAACAGCGCCACGAAGAACAGGTCAATCATCACCCCTAACAGCCGTTGCATGGTGTTGCCCTCCACAGCGTTTATCTTCAGAACTGTCTATAGAGTAGGGCAGAGGTGTGAAGAGATGTCGCGCAGAATGTAAAAGATGTGTAACGCCGGAGGGCGGTTTCCCACAAGCCGCTACACTACCCAAGAACCGACAGGCTACGTGGAGTTTGATTGCAGCGGCTCGGAGTCGCTTCAGCAGACTTCCCAATATGTAGCTGCGCGGTTTTGAACCCGCAGCGCGTAGGGTGCAACGCTGCTGATCCGCTTATTCATTCCAGCAGCAAGAATTCAGTAGTGGAAAAAACGGGCGACGTGAGAATCGTTTCCCCGCGCCGCCCGTGTGTTTGAAACAGGTGTGTGCTACTGCGCCGGACGGAACCAGATGCCCGCGCAGGATGTGCCCGCAATCAGACCCCCATCGGGTGTGAACGTCAGGGTGCTGACGCTGAGCTGGCCCAGGCCCTCGTTGGCGGGCGTCCAGGTCGCGCCGCCGTCGAAGCTCTCCAGCACACCGCCCCCGGCGTCCGCCGCGTGCCACGTATCGCGCAGGCCGAAGACAATGTGGTCCGGGTCGGTGGGATCAACCGCCACCGCGAAGCCTTGCAGCGGCACCCCATCGCCCTGGTCAGCGGGTGCGAGGTCGGTCAACCGCGCCCAGGTGTCGCCGCCGTCGGTACTGCGGTACAGGTTGCCGTCCCCGGCGGGCACATACACCGCGCTGTCGGTCGCCAGCACGCGGAAAACCGTATCGGGGTAGACCAGTTCCCATGACGCGCCGCCATCCACCGACCGCCACAGCCCGTCGTTGACCGTCCCGGCGAAGATGCGGCCCGCGCTGTCCACGTCCAGCGCATAGCTGAACGAGTTGTCACCCGGCTGGCCAGCGGTCGGAGCCCAGGTGAAGCCGTTGTCGGTGGTGACGTAGACCTGCCCGCCGTCCTGCGCCACGTACAGCGTGCCGGGTTGGGACGGGTCCGCTGCCAATCCGAGCATCACGCCGCCCAGCCATTCCCCGTCCGGGCGATCCAGGCGCAGCACTTCCTCCCAGTTGACACCGTCGGTCGAACGCAGCACCAGGCTGTGATCGTAGGACCAGGGATCGACGGTGGTGAAGGTATACAGCGTGCCACCGACCGTCACCCGTTCCAGCCCCCAGTAGTGGCCGGAAACCGGGTCCACCTGGCCGTAATAGTCGAGGCTGTGCGGCGGGGAGAGCAGCGTCCAGGTCGCGCCCTGGTCCGCTGACGAAAGGATGCCCGCGTCCCAGTGCGTGGCATACCACACGCCGTCGTCGCCCACCGTCACGTTGTTGACGCACGTATTCTGCGCGCCCTGTACCGTTTCCTGCCAGGAATTGCCCCCGTCGCGGCTGGTGTAGATCGCCCACAGGTTGACGACGGCCAGGTGCTGCGGGTCGAAGGGATCGATGGCAAGCTGCCACGTCAGCGTGGGATACACCCCGGCGTCGAAAATCCCGGCGGGATCGTACACCAGGTCGGGCGTGATGCTGGCCATGTCCCAGGCGGAGGACCAGTTCTGCCCGCCGTCGGTCGTGCGCCACACGTTGGGATAGTCGTAGGAGAACACGGTCGCGTAGGCGGTGTCTGGCGCGTCGGGTTGGACCGTCACCGACGTGATCCAATGGTCGGGCAGCAGCGCTTCCAGGCCGGTGTTGGCGCGCACCCACGACGCCCCGCCGTCCGTGCTGCGATAGACGCCCCACGATCCGACTGCCGCGTAGACTACCCCGCCATTGCCCACCGCGACCCCCTTGACCGGCGCAGCATCCGGCAGCCCGAAGCTGACCGGGGCCCAGGTCTGGCCACCGTCGCTGCTCTTGAAGACGCCCGCGCCATCAAACCCGGCGTAGACCGTGTGCGCATCGTCCGGCGCAAAGACCACCGAGGAGGTCGGCGCGGGATAGGGCGGCCCGGCGGGATCATCCTCGTCGTTGAGCAGTTCATCGCCGAAGACCTGCGGCGGGGTATCGGACAGCGGCGCGCCCAACACCTGGCTCCACGTCTGGCCGGAGTCAATGCTGCGCCAGATGCCGTTTTGGCGGCTGCCGGTCAGGATCACGCCCGGCTGCGTAGGATCAGGCGCAATAACCTGGGCCGTGCGGAAGCGGCGGTAGGTGATGTTGTTGGCGGCAGTGCTGGCCAGGTGCGACCACGTTCGCCCGGCGTCAGTGCTGACGTACATCCCGGCGTGGCTGGTGCCCGTGAAGCCGCCCGTCCCCGCGTAGAGCGTGTTCGAGTCGAAGGGATCAACCGCGATGGCCGACACCTGGTAATTGCCCAGGCCCGCGCTGCGCACCTCCCACGTCTGGCCGCCGTCTGCGCTGCGCAGCACGCCCGCCACGTCGCTGGTGGCATACACTACGCCCGGTTGGTTGGGATCAAACGCTACGCCGATGAAGTTGCCCGCCGCGCCAAAACCCGCCGGACGCCAGCCGCCTGCCGCTGAGTCCGGGGCGGTATCCGGGGCTGGGGCCGCTGTGGTTGGGCCACCGCTCAGGCGCAGGTTGTCGATCCAGACGGAGCCGGTTTGTTGCATCTCCCAATGGCCCACCGCAAAATCGAGCGCCGTGATGCGCGCCGGGTCCAGGACATTGAGCGTGCCGCCTTCGTCCCATTCTTCACGTGTGAAGCTGTCCCAGGGCAAGGTAATCGTCTGCCAGTCCGTCCCGGTTTCGAGGTAGACACCAAACGTCGTGTTTTCCGATGTCAGCAGCACACCCACAATCAGGCCCGGTGTGTCCGCACGCCAGTCGAAACTCAAGCTCTCCCCGGCGCTCCAGTCCTGCGCGACCTCAAATTCGGTCCCGCACCCGCCGTACACATCGACGCCCAGTGCAAACTCCATCAGCAGTGCGGTGTCGCTGGCAAAACCCGGTCCGCCGGGCACACAGTCCAACCAGGCCCCGGAATCGGTGTAGCCCCACCAGCGGTCCGCAAACGCTCCAGTTTCGAAGCCATCGATCATCTGCCCGTCGCCCTGGCCCGAGACGACCACCAGCGGCCACACGGATGCCAGCACCACCAGCCCAATCACGCTTATTAGCGCGCGCTTGCTCATGCGTTCCTCCCTTATATTTAGAGTGCTTTTAGCGATCAGCGTTTCAGCATGTCAGCTTGTTAGCCGTCAGCACATCAACCGTCAGTGGTCGGTTGGCCGCTGGCGGCACCCCGTCTGATGGGACTAACTGGCGCGTCCCCATTACCCCTCCCTGGCTGCGTTTTGATCAAAAAAGCGACGCGGCCACACAGAGATTTCCACCGGTATTTTCGCCTGATTGCCGCGCGTTGGCCATTGGTTGCTGACCCGCTGCAGGCTGACTAGCTGACATGCTGATAGCCAACCAACCCCTCACGGCAGTTCAGGCGGATCGGGCGGCGGCGCGTTGGGCAGCGCAGTGTAGATGCACGTGTTGTAGGCCGTGCCGATCTCCACACGGAAATCAACCGCGCGGTTGGGGTCCGGCTGGCGGATAACGTGCGCATCGTCCACGCGCAAAATGGCCTGCAGGTCGGTCACCGGGTTGCCTTTGGACCAGCCGGTGTAATCGTAGATTACGGTCAGCTCGCGCCGCACCTCGCCACCCGGTCCCGTCGGCGTCACGCGGAAACCCTCCCACGCCAGCCGGTCAGCGGCCACCACGTCAAAGCCCAGGCCATACCACGCCGCGTCCACCACCTCGACCGTCGCACCCTGGCGCTGCACGCGGTTGGATGTCGGCGGCGTCAGGAAGTCACGCAGCAGCGGCAGCAAGGCGTCCCGGTTGGGCAGCAGCACATCGCGGCCATCGCCGGGCGTGAAGGTGCGCCGGAAGTGCACGCCCTCGCGCCCGCCGTAGCGCGCTACATCACCCGGATCGAGTGACAAGGCTAGCGGCACCAGTTCTAGCGCATCGACCATCGTCATGTCGGTCGTCACGGCTTCCGTCAGCGCGGGCCATAGCTCGGTCACCTGGCTCAGCAAGCCCAGTTCGCGCGCCTGAAGCCACATCGCGCGCAGCACGTCCATCTGGCGGCGTCCCCGGTCCAGGTCGTTGGAGCTAAAGCGGCTGCGCACGTACCACAGCGCCAGGTCGGGCGTCAGGCGATGGCGGCCCACCGGCAGCGTGAACAGCTCGTAGCTGTCCCCCAGGGTGGGGTCCGCTCCATCCTGCAACCGCCAGTCCTGGATGGCGCAATCCACGCTGATCACCAGCCCACCCAGTTCCTCGACCAGCCGCTGGAAACTGTAAAAATTCACGTGGGCGTAGAAGTCTACTTCGATCCCAAAGTTGTACAGGAAGGTTTCCTTAAGCAGCCCATACCCCCCGCCGGGATAACCACGGTAGTAGCCCACCTCGAAGGCGACGTTGATGCGCTCCATCGTGTAGTCGGGGATGTAGACAAACAGGTCGCGTGGGACGTGCCACATGGCCACTGACCCGGCCTCGCGGTTGATCGACACCAGGATCAGGGTGTCGGTGCGGCCCGGCGTCTCACCGGTTGTGTCGCTGCCGATAACCAGGATGTTGACGATATGGTCCGCGTCTTCCAGCAGGTCCACGCGCGGCGGGATCGGCACCACCGGCGGCGTGGCCGGCGGGGTATAGCTGCTTGCGAGCACGCTGGTACCGGTGGGTGTCGCCTGGGGAGCCAACCCGGCAGCCGTGCTCACCAGCAGCAGCGCGGACAACAGCACGATCAGCGCCGCGCCAGTAAGCCGGAACCGGGTCAAAGTGTGATGGTGCATGGGGAGCGCGGCCTATTCCACCGCGCGCCAGTCGGGAACGCCCGCCGCCGCCGCATCGGTGAACAGGCGCGGCTGGCCGCCCGCGGCGTCGATAATGTACAGGTTGCGGTCGCCGTCGATGCGCGACGAGAACACGATCTGTGTGCCGTCTGGCGACCATGCCGGCCACCAGTCCGGCGACGTATTGTTCGTCAGGCGGCGTTGGTCGGAGCCGTCAACGTTCATCACGTACAGCTCGAAGGTGCCGTCGCGGTCGGACATAAACGCGATCTGCGACCCATCCGGCGACCAGGCGGGGTCTTCGTCGCTCGCATTGTCGCTGGTCAGGCGGCTCACGTTGGTGCCGTCCAGGTCCATCGTGAAAATGTTGGCGTTGCCGTCCCGTTCGGACATATACACCAGTTGGTCGCCGTCGGGCGAGAAGTTGGGCCAGTATTCGTTCGACCGGTTGTTGGTCAGGCGGCGCTGGTCGGAGCCGTCGGCGTTCATCAGGTAGATTTCGCGCACGCCATCGCGCGTGGATGTGAACACGATCTGCGACCCGTCTGGCGACCAGGCTGGCCAGTCATCTTCGCCGCTGGAATCCGTCAGGGCGCGGAGGTTCGTGCCGTCGGCATTCATCACGTAGATGTCCGCGTCGGCTCCGTCGCGGTAGGAATAAAACGCGATTTGCTCCCCATCCGGCGACCAGCTTGGACTAAAATCATCGGCATCGCTGGACGTCAGACGGCGCTGGCCCTGACCATCGGTGCCAATAACGTAAATGTCAAAATCGCCGTCATTGTCCGACTGGAACACGATCTCGGCATCAGCCGCGGACGGGCGGCTGCTGTCCACGGTTGGTGTCGCGGCGCGCGTGGGCGTGTTCGATGGCCGGGCAGTACCCGGCGTCACGGGCACTTGAGATGGGGCCACGATGGTGATCGGCGTGATCGTGGGCGTGTTGGTTGGCACGCCGACTGTCACGGTGACTCTGCCGCTGATGCCGCTCGACGGCAGGACATTGCCCTGGGCATCACTAATCTCGACGACGACCAGTTGCAGCTCGCTCACGCCGATGCCAATGCCGGTCAGGTCAATGCGTAACAGAACATCGCTCGAACCGGGCGTGAACGCGCCCACCGTCAGGGCGGAAAACACGGCTTCCCCGGCTTCGTTGTCAATTATGGGTTCAAGCGGCAGCGGCTGGCTACCCAGGTAGGGTCCAACCTGCAGGTCATCAACGCGCACCACTGCCGGGTTATAGCGAATGGTCACCGAAAACGCGCTGCAGGCGTCTACCGCACAGGCGATAGTCCCTTCGATCACGCCCGAGTTGCCCAGCCCCAGCGCAATCGACGACAGCGTGAGGGTCGTATCGTCCTGTGCTGCCCCATACTGCCCTCCGCTGATCACCACCAGCATGAGCACCAGCGCGGCTACTCCAAGTCGTTTCATCCCTTCGCTCCTCCTTACATCACCCGGATTTAAGATCGAGTCTATCACAAATCGGGAATCTTGCTGCCGCTTCCAGCGCGAATCTATGCGACGAAAACCCGGCGGGTGGCGCACGTTTTCCGGTCAGGGAGGCATGCGGCGCAGCGCCGCCGATGGCTCACGCCGCTTCGCTACCAAGAGCACATCGGCTACGGAGGACGCAAGTCTACTCAAGTGACTCTGCGGCTGAACAACGCTCCTGGCTGGCGACCAGGCCGTTGTGCAACGCAGACACCGCAGTCGCTTCAGCAGACTTCTTGCCATGTAGCCGCACGGCTTTCAGTAGCGAAGCGGCTTGAGCCTGCGGCGTGTGGGGCGCAATGCGTTTCGATAATAGAGGGCAAACGGGGCAGCACATGCATAGCCGCTTACGGGGTGGGGAGCATTCGTTGTGTGCCGCGTACATCCCACGCGACCCAGCGCCTGTCAACTCGTTCGTGGATCACGCCGGTTTTCACACATGGCCAGCCGCCCCAAAATACGGTATGATGAAACTCTTGTGTGGGCGTGTATTGACCCACAAAAGGAGCGAACAATGAAACGTGTGATCCTGATGGCACTGGGGCTGCTGGCCCTGGTGATGGCGCTGGCGGCGTGCAGTTCGGTCCCGGTGCGCGAGGCGTATACCGCCGCCGGTGAGAGCAGCAACCCGAATAACGTGACCGAGCAGGACGAATTCAGCGCGTTCGAAGACCTGAACGTCGTCATCGAACTCAACCGCCACAGCCACAAGCTGCTGTTGCAGGCTGTTTTCCGCCCATTGGCCACCGGCCAGGAATATTGGACCAACGTGCAGGAAGCGGAAGAGACGACCGGCACGGTGCTGTTGGGTCTGTCCTGGGACGGCACAACCGGCGGCGAACCCTGGCCCTCCGGCGAATGGCAGGTCGATATCCTGGTGGACCAGGAAGTAGAAGACACGGTGTCGTTCACCGTGCGGCCTGCGACCGAACCAATTGAGACGGAAGACCCGCTCCAGCCACCGCCCCAAGGCTAAAGCACGGGCAACCGCATACTGTGCAATAATTCACAATATGCGTTTCTTCACCAGAGTTTAGTGTGGTTTGTCTACTACTCAGCCAGGGCCGGTCGGGTGTATACTGGGGGTATCCAGTGCAGGAATAAACGAGGGGACCCCCCTCACAACCAAAACTTATTGGATATAAGGAGACAACCTAACTTATGGCAGTACATGATAAAGCAGCCGAGCACATCAATCCCTACGAAGTTGCCAAGCGGCAATATGATCGGGCGGTTGCGTACTTAGATTTACCACAAGGCATCGTAGATTTTTTGCGCGTTCCCAAGCGTGAGCTGTCCACCAACTTCCCCGTGCGTATGGACAACGGCGACATCCGGGTCTTCACCGGCTACCGCGTGCACCACAACACCGTACTCGGCCCGTCGAAGGGCGGCATCCGCTACGCGCTCAGCGTCGATATTGATGAGGTACGCGCGCTGGCGATGTGGATGACGTGGAAGTGTGCGCTGGTCGGGCTGCCCTATGGCGGCGCGAAGGGCGGCGTGGTGTGCGATCCGTACAGCATGACGCAGGGCGAACTCGAACGTCTCACACGCCGGTACGCGGCAGAAATCAGCATCCTGATCAGCCCGCATGGTGACATTCCTGCGCCCGACATGGGCACGAACCCGCAAACAATGGCCTGGATCATGGACACCTACAGCATGACGGTCGGCTATTCCGTCCCGGCGATTGTGACTGGCAAGCCGATCAATGTCGGCGGCAGCCAGGGCCGCACCGAAGCGACCGGACGTGGCGTCGTGATTTGTATGCACGAAGCGCTGCGCCGGGCTGGGCACAACAACCCCGCCGAAATCTCGGTTGCCATCCAGGGTTTCGGCAACGTGGGCACCTACGCGGCCAAGCACGCCTTTGACCTGGGCTACAAAGTGCTGGCCGTCAGCGACGTAACCGGCGGCTACTATAACGCCAATGGCCTGGACGTTGACGACGTGATGGCCTACACCGCCACCAGCGAAAACCACTGGCTGCGCGGCTATCCCAACGCCGACGAAATTTCCAACGAGGAACTGCTGGCACTGGAGTGTGATGTACTCGCTCCCTGCGCGCTGGAAAACCAGATCACCGAGAAGAACGCCAACGATGTCAAGGCATTCCTGATCGTGGAAGGCGCAAACGGTCCGACCACTCCCGAAGCGGACGACATCCTGTTCAGCAAGGGCGTGGACATCATCCCCGACGTGTTGGCCAACGCCGGCGGCGTGACCGTGTCCTACTTCGAATGGGTGCAGGGCTTGCAGTCGTTCTTCTGGGACGTGGAAGAAGTCAATCGCCAGTTGGGGCGCGTGCTCATCAAGGCCTACGACGAAGTGGCCCGCAACAAAGACGAGCACAATGTCGATATGCGCACCGCCGCACAGATCACGGCCATCAAGCGCGTGTCCGACGCCACCGTCACGCGCGGCATCTACCCGTAAACCAAATCCAGGGGGTTCTTTGGGAACCTCCCTCCTACTCTCTTCCCCAAAGCAACGGGGCGGTCCGGCTGGATCGCCCTGCTGTGTACCGCTATGCTGCATCAAACTTGAGGGAAAACAAAATTCCGCTTTTCCAGTGATGCCAATGAATCTAATCCCGCACACAGTGGCGCAGTTGCGCATCAATCTGGCAGATGTGATTCTCGATCCAGACCCCAAGCTGGGCGCAGGTTTTTTGTACTTCCTGTGACACTCCCCACGGATAAATCCGGGGGCTTCTGACGGACGCTTGCCCTTACCTGTCTGCTGAAGAGGCAGGCAGCGGGGCTACGTTAACCGGCACG
>JAADYV010000088.1 GCA_010092855.1 Chloroflexota bacterium
ACAGACGCGATGACGCAGTCGGACCTGCACCGCGATCTGCCCTGCCAGCCCGTGCCTTGTCCACAAACCCATCGCAAGCAGGAGGCCGCATGATCCAGCGCGTGCAAGGGGTCAGTATCTCCGTTGCTGATATGGAACAAGCCTTGCAGTTCTATACGCACGTCCTGCCTTTTGAAGTGATCGCCGATAACGAGGTATGGGGCGAATCGTATGAACGGCTTACCGGCGTGTTTGGCGCACGACTGCGCGTGGTGACGCTGCAACTAGGCGCGGAGCGTATCCAACTCGTGAAGTATCTCGCGCCGCCGGGCGGACGCCGCATCCCCGCCGACAGCCGCAGCAACGATCTGTGGTTTCAGCATATTGCTATCGTCGTTAGCGATATGTACGCAGCCTATGCCACGCTGCGCCAGCACCGCGCGCAACATGTATCGACTGCACCACAAACGCTGCCCGAAACCATTCCTGCCGCCGCTGGCATCCAGGCCTTCTACTTTCGGGACCCGGATGGGCATAACCTGGAACTGATCGCTTTCCCTGCAGGTAAGGGAGACCTGCGCTGGCAAAACAAAGATGCGCTTTTCCTGGGCATTGACCACACCGCGCTTGGCATTCGTGACACAAACACGAGCGAACCTGTGTATACCCGTGCGTTGGGGCTAAGCGTCGCGGGACGCAGCGAGAATTCCGGGACAGAACAGGAACATCTCAATATGGTGTTTGGTGCGCGGCTGTGGATTACCGGGTTACAGGCACAATCGGGCGGTATGGGGGTTGAGTTCCTGCACTATCTGGCACCACCGGGCGGGCGCGCGATGCCCGGCGATACACGCGCCAACGACCTGTGGAACTGGGAAACGGTGCTGGTCTCTGATGATATCGTTCACGATGGTCGAGCAGCGACAGATGCGGGATGTCAAATGGTGTCCGCCGGGATCGTTTCCTTGCCCGCCAACAATCCGTTTGAGTGCCAGCGCGCCTGCATCGTGCGCGACCCGGACGGCCATGCGCTCAGGCTGGTTGAGGTGTGATGCATGGGGGTCGAAATCGTCTGGCTGGCTCCGCTGCTCATTCTTCCTGGAGTTGGATTGATCGTTTCGACATCCAACCGTTACAGAGCCCTGCACGAGGAAATCCACCACTGGCTTGACGGTACGCATGATACGGCAGTCATTGAGCAGGCACATCTTGTCACGCGAGCCAGGCATTTTCGAAATGCGCTTGTGGCGCTCTACTTCAGTGTCTTTGTTTTCGTGTGTGCCAGCTATTGTGGGGGCTGTCCTGGATTTCGCGGACTTGCCGCCTGACATTGCTGTTTTTGCGATTGCTGTCTTGGGGATCGTTGCCGTAGGCTACGCTTCTGCCGAACTCATCCGCGAGTCGCTGCTGTCGTTGCAGGTGATTGAATCACATGTCGATCAGATTATGGAGAGGATGGTAGATGAATCAGCAACGCACTGAAAAGGTCGCGGCCCTGCTGCATCAGGCGGGAGCGGCCCATCACGCATACGAGCAAGACGAGTTAAAGGGGGTGCATGACGAGGACTGGGCCAACTGGTACGCAGCTTGGGCTTTAGAGAACGGTCTGAACGAACTACTCGACCTGAATGCAAGCGTGCTGGCATCACTGCTCGTCAAGATCAACGCCACCTATCAACAGTCCGATAGCGGCGACAACTGGGCGCAGTTCACAGCTGCACGGCTGGTTGAGAAGCATCAGAGATGAAGGGAGAACCGGCAATGGAGCACTACGACATCATTATCATCGGCACAGGTGCAGGCGGTGGCACGATGGCGTATGCGCTCGCACCCACCGGTAAAAGGATTCTGATTCTGGAGCGGGGTGATTATCTGCCGCGCGAACGCGAGAATTGGAGCACCGAAGCGGTTTTTAAACAGAAACGCTATCAAGCCCATGAAACATGGTACTACAATGGCGAACCGTTTCGCCCGGAAATCCACTATTGGGTTGGTGGCAACACGAAAATGTTCGGCGCGGCGCTGTTCCGCTTGCGCGAAGCAGATTTTGGCGAAATCCACCACGCCGGTGGCACCAGTCCTGCCTGGCCGCTTGGTTATCAACACTTCGCGCCTTATTATACGCAGGCGGAACACCTTTATCACGCCCATGGTCAGCGCGGCATTGATCCCACCGAGCCACCAACGGATGGTCCTTATCCGTTTGATCCGCTGCCACACGAACCTCGCGTAGCTGAACTCAAAGCTGATTTGGAAAGACTCGGATATGCGCCGTTCCCCTTGCCCATGGGGATCAAGCTGGGTGAGGGTACCGGCGAAGCGCCCTATCTACCCTCGACCTTTGACGGCTATCCCGACTTGACCGAAAGCAAGGCCGACGCGCATGTGATCGCCATCAAACCCGCCGTGCAGCATGACAACGTGACCTTGCGCACCAATCGCATGGTTTGGGAACTGAAAACGTCGGCAGACGGTCGCACAGTGACCGAAGTCCATGCCCGGCACAATGGCGAAACCGAGATTTTCCGCGCCGATACCGTCATCGTTGCGGCAGGTGCCGCCAACAGCGCCGCGATTTTTCTCCGCAGTGAGAGCGATAAACATCCAAACGGTTTGGGCAACCGCAGCGATCTGGTGGGGCGCAACTATGTCTGTCATAACAACGCGACCTTTCTTGCGATCAGCAAAGAATCGAATGACAGCATTTTCCAGAAAACACTGGCCATCACTGACTGGTACGGTCCCTCGGCGGATTGGGAGTACCCGATGGGCCTGATCCAGATGCTGGGCAAGGTGGATGAGACCTTGATGGCATTCGAAGCCCCTGAACCGCTGGACGGTATGACGTATGCCGAAATGGCAGCCCATTCACTCGATTTCTGGTTGCAGAGTGAAGATTTACCTGATCCCAACAATCGTATCACAGTGACACTCCCCACGGATAAATCCGGGGGCTTCTGACGGACGCTTGAGCTTACCAACCTGCCGAAGCCGGTGGCAGTGGCCCTACGTTATCCGGCATGGGTGTGTCCCACCCAACAAGAGGGTTCTCATCTTGAGCGGTTCAAATTTTATGTGGCGACCTGCTCGCCACAACCAGCAATTTGAAGTTGTTAAGATGCCGCCTTGTGCCAACGCTGAGGCTATGCTCCTGCTGACGTTTGGGGCACAATCGTATTGTATCAAGTGTATCACATGTGGCGCTTACACGCCGCGCCTTATATCCCCATAGCTAAAGCCAGGGGCTTTACGGCGTTTTTCGGTAAACAATAAAGGTGAGATTGAGCTCCACTACACCGAAAACAACATGGAAGCTTATCATCGTTTGACGCAGCAGCTTCACAGTCTGCTTGACGATATTGGCTGCCACCAACACCTCATCCCGGTGGATTATTATCTCGGTACCAAGTTCCCGTTCAATCTCGCCCATCAAGCCGGAACCATGAAATTTGGCGATGATCCTGCGGCGAGTGTGCTGGATGTGAATTGCAAGGTGCATGAACTCGAGAATGTCTATGTGACGGATGCTGCATTTATGCCCTCAGTTGGCGCGGTGAATCCCTCATTGACGATTATCGCCAATGCGCTGCGGGTCGCTGATCACCTCAAACGAGAGGTGTTGTGATGCCGGATTTTTACACACTAACCCATGACATTGAAGACATCCTCGAGATGATTGGTGTGGCCTTTGATGTCTTCGGCGTATGCGTAATCTGTGTCGGGATCATCCTGGCTTTCGTGCGCTATTTCCGCACAGTTCCACACACGGAACAGCATACAGTACGCAACCCGTACCGTCGTTTGAAGATCGAAATTTGCCTGGCATTGCTGCTGGGTTTGGAAGTTCTGGTCGCCGCCGACATCATCAAAACCGTTGCGCTTGAACCTTCATTTGATAGTCTAGGCGTGCTGGGATTACTGGTCATAATCCGCACCTTTTTGAGTTGGACGCTGGTCCTGGAAATCGAGGGGCACTGGCCCTGGCAAGGTGGCGAGGGAAGAGTTGCTCAAGACCTGGAACAAAACGACTATGGCGAGGACCATTCAGCACAGGAGGGTTCGGTATGAGTAGGCTTGAAGGAAAGGTGGTGTTTGTAACAGGGTCCGCGCGGCGTGTAGGCCGTGCGATTGCTCTGGCATTTGCCGTGCAGGGCGCGAATCTGGTCATCCATCACGCTTCACCCGGTAGCGCCGATGACGCCCAATCGGTAGCGGAAGAAGTCCGCAAGATAGGCGGCGAAGCCATTGTCGTTGATGGCAATCAAGCCGAGAGCAGTACCGTGAAGCACATGTTTGATACAGTTGCCACGCACTATGGCCGCCTCGATGTCATGGTCAACAGCGCTGCGATTTTCAAGCGTACCGAGTTGCTGGATATCAGCGAAGCGGAATGGGACCTGGTGATGGAGATCAATCTAAAAGGTCCGTTCCTGCTCACCCAACAGGCTGCACGCTTGATGATCAATGGCAACCAAGAGCCGGGAGGAGCGATCATCAACATCAGCGACAACAGCGGGCTGAACGCATGGGCATCTCGTCCGCACCACAGCATTAGCAAGGCCGGGGTGATCATGCTGACCCAGGTGAGCGCTTTGGCCCTGGCACAGCACCAGATCCGCGTCAATTGCGTTATTCCCGGGCCGGTACTGGTGCCTGCTGGTGCTGACGAATCTGTTCTGGACGACATTGCGGCAGCGCTCCCAGTAGGGCATATCGGTAATCCGGGCAATGTCGCGGATGCTTGCATCTTTTTGGTCAACAACGATTTTACGACCGGCACCATTCTCCGCGTTGATGGTGGTGAAGGGTTAGCAGGAGGGGAAACATAATCATGGCGTTGCCAACGTTAGCCGACTGGCAACGGACATCCAGGGCATTGCATCAGGCCACCATGCTCCTTGGCCCCATCCAAAACGCGCTTTTTGCGCCGCGCAAGAACTACTTGCATTTGGCCATGCACATTCAACCTAACGGCCTGTCATCACCGATTTTGCCGCGAGGTGGACGCGTTGAGGTTGATTTTGTTCAGGGTGCCGTTGTGTATCATCGTGCTCATGGTGCTGCCGTGATGCTGAAACTTGCCGAACACACGCAGCAAACGTTATTTGAAGCGCTGTTGAATGAGCTAAAACATGACGAGCTGGCAGCGTTCCTGGCAGATGCGGGCTCTGGCTCATTGGCCAAAGAGCTGATTGACAAACTCAACGCCATCTCGCTCAAAACGGCGTTTTTGGCACTTGCGGACCTGCAACATACCGATCCGCTGATCTATGAACCGCAGGACGCGCATAACTATGCCGATGTTCTCTATACCATGTTTACGGGTGTGGCTCGTTTCCGCGCGCGTTTGGAGGGTCATATGACACCTATCGTTGTCTGGGCAGAGCATTTCGATTTGTCTACGTTGTGGTTTCACCCGGGTAATGCCGCGATGGACGATACGAAAGCCCACATGAACTTCGGCTTTGCGCCATTCAGCACGGGGTACGAACGCCCGTACCTATACGTCTACATCTATCCCTATCCTGACCCGTTCGAACTACCTGTTTTGCCCGAACCGGCGATCTGGCACACCGCAGGCTGGACCGGTGTCGTGGTTAACTACGACGACATGGCGACACAATCGAACGCTGCCCAATTCGTAGAAACGACGTGTCTGGACCTATTTAAGGTCTTAAGCCCATTTTTGCACATGGAGGCCACCCCATGACACACTATCCGATCTATTCGGGTGATGTGCCCTATTTGACTACGGACCAGATGCGTGAAGTTGATAGGGCGATGATCGAAGACTACCACATCGAACTGATTCAGATGATGGAGAATGCCGGACGGAATCTGGCACATCTCGCCCGTCGTCGCTTCTTTGATGGCGACCCACGCGGCAAATCGGTGGTCATCATGGCCGGTACCGGTGGCAATGGTGGTGGTGCATTGGTTTGTGCTCGCCGCTTACACAACTATGGTGCCAATGTATCGGTCTTCGTCACCGCCGCTGATGACACATTCACGCCCATTCCGGGGCATCAACTTGATATTCTGCGTCGCATGCACGTGCCTGTTGCGCAAGCTCATGCAGTCACCTCACAGGCTGCACCTGATCTTGTGATTGATGGTGTGATTGGGTACAGCCTGAAGGGGCCACCGGTTGGTGAGGCGAAAACCCTTGTTCAATGGGCCAACAACAGTCAAGCGCCTATCCTCGCGCTGGATGCACCATCTGGCGTTGACACCACGACCGGCACGGTGTTTGACCCGGCGATTAGAGCGACAGCAACCATGACACTGGCTTTGCCCAAGGAAGGTTTACGCGCACCAGGCATAGATGCCCAGGTGGGGGAACTGTACCTGGCAGACATCGGTGTGCCACCGGACCTCTATGCCGAGCCTGCGCTCGGTTTGACAGTTGGCAGCGTCTTCGCACAGAGTGATATCGTTCGGTTGCGCTAGCAAGATCTGCCAAAGGAGAACTCACATGAAAGCAATTGTAATCACCGGTTCAAGTTCTGGTATTGGCAAGGCAGCAGCCAAACTTTTCGCGGCACAAGGCTGGCAGGTAGCTGCTACCCTGCGCAAGCCCGAAAACGAGACCGAACTGACCGAAATCGACAAAATCAAACTTTACCGGCTCGATGTTACCGATCCGGCATCTATTGACAACGCTGCTGTCCCAATCCTCAACGATTTTGAGGTTATTGACGTGGTGTTGAACAACGCCGGGTATGGATTAGTCGGCCCATTCGAAGCCTCCACCCCTGCCCAGATTCGTCGCCAGTTTGACACCAACGTCTTTGGTTTGATGGAAGTGACCCGCGCGTTTTTGCCTCATTGCCGCGCCAACCAAGCAGGGATTCTTATCAATGTGTCCTCGCTTGGCGGATGCATCACGTACCCGTTTACCAGCCTGTATCACAGCACCAAATGGGCGATTGAGGGCTTTTCCGAGTCGTTGGCGTTTGAGCTTGGCGAACTCGGCATTCAGGTGAAGCTGATCGAACCAGGCGCGGTGGCGACCGATTTTGGCGGACGTTCAATGGAATTTGCCATGCCAAATGAACTGCCGGACTACGGGCCAGCCGCTCAGAAATTCATGGCTGCGCAGGTAAATTCGGATCGCGTGCCCGCCACGGCAGAGCAGATCGCTGAGGGAATATACGAAGCAGCAACTGATGGAAAAACCCAACTTCCCTACCCGCTAGGCGACGCAGCGGAAACGTACCGTATGCGCGAGCAGGTAGGTGATGATGCGTTTATAGCTGGCACACGTCAACGTATCTTTGGCTAATGGCCGTTCAACCCATACAGCTTAGCGTGCTGCTTGGGGAACGCCGTAACGACACAGGAGTATGATCATGAACTTCATTCGACGCAATCCGGCGCTTGCATTGTTTGCAGGGATAGTGATCGCAATCCCGGTACTGGCAGTGGGTTGGTGGCTCGCCTCGCCGCTTTTCCAGGACGATGTGGTTGACGAGGATATTCCCGAAGGCATCGTCATCATTACGCCAACAGATATTTTGGACAGCCCAGAAGCTATGGCCGAAGCCTTTCCGATGTCGCAGAATGCTCTGATCCCGGAAGGGCAGACCTTCGCAAACGCCGAAGCCACGATGGCTAGCGCTGCAGCCCAAACAACAGAGATGAGTGAGGACATGCCGGACGATGTAACAGCCGTCGAAGTGCGGCGCGGCATGTTCCGTGATGCCGACAGTTTTCACCAGGGCAGTGGCGACGCTATTCTGTTTGAACTATCAAATGGCGAGCACCTGCTCCGCTTTGAAGATTTCCGGGTGACCAATGGTCCGGATTTGCACGTGTATCTGGTGCCCCGTCTGAACGAGGACAACGTGGATATCGGTGGTTACGTTGATCTGGGACAACTGAGCGGAAACGTTGGCAACCAAAACTATACCATTGGTGACGATATAGACATACCGGAGGAAGCCAGCGTTGTTATCTGGTGCGAACCGTTTTCCGTCTTGTTCAGTGTAGCTACGTTGCGGTGATCACGCTTGTTCTGGTCGGACAACTCAGAACCCGCTCTGGTTCTCTTGCAACGCTTGTTGCCCTACCCAAGGGGAAAACCAGGTGCGACCCAACGCTTCCACCGGACCTCTACGCCGAGCCTGCGCTCGGTCTAACAGTCGGCAGTATTTTCACGCAAAGCGACATTGTTCGACTGCTATAGCCAGGTCTGTCCGCCGGCGGTGCTGCGGAACATGCCGCCATATTCGACCCCGGCAATGACTACATCGGGATCGGTCGGGGAAATAGTTAAACCCATTACATCTCGACTTTATCCAACCTCGTTCAGGAAGGGTCAACGTCGGTCCGAGGCTGGAAAACGTCCGCCACCATCACGTATTTTTGCCTTTGCAATAGATGCGCTCGCAGGGGCGTTATTGCGCCAACCAAAGGTTGGATACGCCCCTACCAAAAACGGCGTTTTCGACCTTTTAGGATTGTTTTGACCCCTATTGGATCAAAATGGATACAGTCGAGTTACATAGGGATCGCCCAATTCCGCATACAAAATAGCGCTGCCTCGGATGTGCAGAAACCCTTCCTGAGCCATCACCCGTTGGTGGATGGCGACATCCGGAGCCGGAGCGATTTTCGCTAGCAAAATCTGAACCTGATATAATGCTTCTCAATTATTGGGTTTCGCAATCGAACTAGTGTTGTCTTATGCGAAAAACCTTTCAAGACTATCAGTTCTCGCGTGTGCTTGATTATGCGTTGGCCTTCATCATGCCTGTGCTGGCGGTGGTAGCAGCCCTGGCGTTGGGGGCCATCATGTTGTGGCTGCTGGATGTTGATCCCCGCGAAGCCTACGAAAACCTGTATAACGGCGCGGTAGGAGTTTCACGCGGAAGCCCTGTTCTCAATATCGATTCCCGTTCAGAAACGTTTGTCAAAGCGATTCCCCTCTTATTTGTTGGCATTGGAATTTGCATAGCGTTTCGGGCCGGTGTCATCAATGTTGGCGGCGAAGGCCAGATGATTGCCGGGGCAGTGGTTGGCACTGCTGTAGCCCTGGAAATGGAATCAATCCCGGGCATTTTCACCTGGGTGCCCTGGGATGATTTTCCGCGCCTGGCATCCATCACCGTTGTTATGTTCAGCGCGTTTGTGGGCGGCGCGGTGTGGGGCAGCATCGCCGGGGTATTGAAGGCCTATTTCAACGTCAACGAAATCCTCAGCACCATTATGCTCAACCAGATCGCGTTTCAAGTTATGTTTTACCTGCTGAAAGGCGATTTGCAGGATCCGCGCCAGCAATCTAGAGCTGGTGGCATTGCCAAGACCGTCAAAGTGCCCGAACACACCCGGTTGCCACGTCTAACCTGGTTTACCGATGTGAACATTCGGCTTCACGCCGGCTTGCTTGTGGCTATTGCGCTGGCAGTGCTGGTTTATGTTCTGCTGTGGCGCACAACCTATGGCTATCGCATCCGCGCAGTCGGCAAAAACCCCCGTGCAGCGCGTTACGCGGGTATCAACGTTCGGCGGCAAGTAGTCTATGCTATGGTGTGGTCCGGTGGGTTCGCGGGCCTGGCGGGAATC
>JAADYV010000479.1 GCA_010092855.1 Chloroflexota bacterium
GGCTTTACGGCGCATTTCGGTAATCAGCAAACAAGGCGTGACACAGTGTTTTGGGAGTCTTTCGGACGAGTCTGACGGCAGCGTCCACTGCTGGTCAGAGGTCGCCACCAGAATGAATCTCACCGGTTTCCGAAGACTCCCACTGTGTTTTTCCTGAACGCTGATAGCTGACAAGCTGACCGGCTGAAGGCTTATTCCTCAGCGTCGAGCTTCAGCGCGACGGAGTTGATGCAATAGCGCAGCCCGGTCTGGTCGCGCGGGCCATCGTTAAAGACGTGGCCCAGGTGCCCGCCACACGTGCCGCACACCACCTCGGTCCGCGTCATGCCGTGACTGGTATCCTGCTTGAGTTCGACGTTGCCCTCTTCGATCACGTCCCAGAAGCTAGGCCAGCCGGAGCCGGAATGAAACTTGGTTTCGGACGAGAACAGCGGGGTTGCGCACGCCGCGCAGCGATAGACGCCCGGCGTCTCGGTATCGACGTATTCGCCGGTGAAGGGACGCTCGGTGGCCGCCTGGCGCAGCACCGCGTACTCTTGCGGCGTGAGTTCTTCTCGCCACTGCTCCTCGGACTTGGTGACCTTGTAGGTGCCTGCCTTGTTGTCTACCATGTGATGTGCTCCTTGTGCTACTTGTCGAAATGTGGCGCATCCCAGATTATGGCAAAAACGGGTGTGTGTGCCTGTTAGACGCAGCATAGAAATGGCCTAGAGTTCACCGGCGCGCCGCCAGCGCCCGACCACGCGCTCCAACACATCCACCACCGTGTACAGCGCCAATCCCATCAGGCTCATGGCCAGGATGCCCGCGTACATCTGCTCGAATCGGATGCGCTGCCACGTCAAGGTCACGATGTAGTAGCCCAGGCCCTCTTTGGTCGAATACTGCTCGGCGATGAACAGCACCGCCACCGCCGTCCCCACCGAGACACGCAGCGCCGTCAGTACGGCGGGCAGCGACGCGGGCAAATATACGTAGCGGAACAGCGCGCGCCGTCCCGCGCCCAGCGACCGCACCGACTGGATCAACTCCGGGCGCAAACCCGCTGCTTCGTCCCGCACCACCACCAGTATCTGGAAGAACAGGATCAGCGCGATCAGGAACACTTTGGAGTCCTCGCCGATGCCCAGCACGGCCAGGATGATCGGCAGGAACACAATCTTGGGAATGGGATGTGCCAGCCCGATCAGCGGCGAGAAAATGCGGTTGAGCTGCTTGATCTGGCCCAGGCCCATGCCGACCGGCGTGGCGACCAGCACGGCGTAGAAGATCGCCTTGAGCACGCGCTCTGCGCTGGCGAGGGTGTGCTGCCACAATTCGCCGTCGCGCAGTTCGCTGACAAACACCGGCCACACGTCCCAGGCGTAGGGCATGATGGTGTAGGGCAGCTTGCGGTCGGCGAAATGGTAGTTTTGCAGGTAGTAGGCCAGCGCCGTCCAGCACGCGATGAAGATCGCGACCGCCAGCGACAGGTTAAAGACGCGCCGCGCCGTGCCGCGCAGCGCCGCCCGCAGCAGCGCTTTCGTATCCGGTGTCAGCCAGCGCGCGCGCAGCCGTGCCAGCACGCCCGGCACCGGCCCGGTTATTGGGTCAGTCCCAGCAGGGTGCGTAGTTGGTTGCATTTGTCCAGGTAGGTCCGTGTGCTGCGATAGCCGGGTGTGCCCGCGTCAGGATTGGGCACCACGATGGCTTCGGTATTCGGCGGGTCTTGGAGCACAAGAATATGGCGGCCCAGGATGGCGGCCTCTTCGATGGCGTGCGTCACGATTACGCTGGTCAGTTCCATCTCGCGCTGGAGTTGGAGCACCAGGTTTTGCAGGTCTTCGCGCGTGGGCGCGTCCAGGCTGCTGAACGGTTCGTCCATCAGCAGCAGGTCCGGTTGCAGGGCGAGCGTGCGCGCGATGGCGGTGCGCTGGCGCTGGCCCCCGCTGATCGCGCCGGGGAACTTGTTGCGCTGCTCGTAGATGTTCAGGCGGCGCAGCCAGTGTGTCACCTGCTGGCGCGCTTCCCGGCGGGAGGGAGCGGGTTCGCTGCGCGGGGCATGTTTGCCGTCGGGACCGTAAAAGCGCCGCACGCGCAGCCCCAGCGCCACGTTGTCCCACACCGTCGCCCAGGGCATCAGGCCATAATCTTGCAGGATCAAGCCCGATTCGGGACGGGGACGGCGCATCAGTGTCTCGCCGACGTGGATCGTGCCGCTCGTCGCGCGGCGCAGCCCAGCGATCAGCATCAGCAGCGTGGTTTTGCCGCAGCCAGACGGCCCGATGATCGACCACGCTTCGCCCGGCGCAACCGACCATGAAAAGTCTTCAAACACCGGAGTCCCACGCGCGCCATACCGAAACGTCATCCGGTCGAGTGTGATCATGTCGGTGGTGGTGTTGGTGATGCTGGCCATGTGTTGATCCTGGTGCCAATATCTGGCGTTTTGTGCCGGGGCAAATCCGGACGCGCGGCCCGGACTCGCCCCCTGTTTGACGGTAGAGACTACTCAAACGTAAGCAAGTACGCGATCAGGTTGTTCAGGTCGTCGTCGCTCAGCGAGTCGTAGGGCGGCATGATCGGCTGGTAGTTTTCGACCACGTAGGCGTTTGGCTCCAGCATCGTCTGGCGCAGGTATTCTTCCGCGCTCTGGCCCTCGACGCGAGTGGCGGCTGTTACACCGATCCCGGCCAGTCCTGGCCCAACGCCTGCGGTATCGTCCAGCGCGTGGCAGCCTATGCAGCCATTGTTATTGTAGACCACCTCACCGGCGGCAGGATCACCGGGCAGCGCCATCGCGGTTTCAGCCGGGCGGATCGCGTCTACGAACGTCGCATCAACGCTCTCGGCGTAGCTGGCGGCCCCATCCACAATATCCTCGTTCAACAGCCATTGGATGGTGTCATCCCAGGCCATCTCGCCCGTGATGGCGTAGGTGGGGAAGGGCGGCAGCACATAAGTATCGCGCACGCTGTCCGGTACGTTGGTGTTTTCCTGCCACAGGTCACGGTAGGCTTCCGGATCGGCGTTGATGTCTTCTGCTGCCTGCATCCAGGCCGTCACGAAGCCCTGCACGGCTTCCGGTTCGTCTACGACCACGTCGGTGCGGAAGCTGAGCACGCTCTGGCTGTATTCGGTCTCGACAAGTGCCGTGTCGTCAGCCACCAGGATCGCGCCGGCGTCAATGGCGGCCTGCGCCAGCGGATCGGGCAGCGTGGCGACCTGAAGCTGGCCCTCCAGCAACAGTTGGAAACGGACCGGGATATTCGGTTCGGCGCGGTAGCTCAGGTCGGCAGCGGACAGTCCGGCATCTTCCAGAATACGCTGGGTGATGTAATGAATGATCGAGTTCTCCGAAATGGCGATGTCCACGCCGGCCAGGTCGGCAGGTTCGGAGATGCCGCTGTCGGGAGCCGCCAGCACGCGGAACTGCGGGTTATCGGGATAGGCGCGGCGGGCCTGGGCGACGATGGTGATGAACGACGTGTCCTGGTTGAAGATGCCGGTGCTGATCAGGTCGTTAAGCATCCCA
>JAADYV010000480.1 GCA_010092855.1 Chloroflexota bacterium
AAACTGCTGGCGCGCATTTACGTTGTGTTGCGCGAGCAACGCCCTTACGTCATTCGTCACTAGCTGGTTTTGCCCTTGACTTTTCATAGCAGGTCTTTCCATGATACAAACGATTGTAACGCATCGGTGTCCGAAATGCGGCAGCACCAACTTGGTGAAAAACGGGCATGATTACAAAGGCAGCCAGAAATATCACTGCAAAACGTGCGCGAGCTACGGCACGTTGCAAGCACAGCGCGGTTATGATGAAGCCACCCGTGAGCAGGTGAAACGCGCCGTGTTGGACCGTATCAGCTTGCGGGGCAACGAGCGTGTGTTGGGTGTCTCGCGGCACACGGTCGCGGACTGGATTGGGCAATGGGCGAGCCAGTTGCCGCCGTTGGAAACCACCCTGATGGACGTTCAGTTGGATGATGTGCTAGAATTGGACGAACTGTGGTCGTTTGTGCTCAAGAAAGCCAATCAACGCTGGGTCTGGGTGGCAGTGTGTCGCCGCACCCGGCAGATTGTGGCCTACGTCATCGGCGATCGGAGTGAAGCCAGTTGTTTGCGGCTCTGGCAGCGCATTCCCAGAGCCTACCAGCGCTGTCATTCCTTCAGCGATTTCTGCCACGCTTATCAGCTCATTTTCGCTACCGACCGCCATCAATCGGTGGGCAAGAACAGCGGCCAAACCAATCACATCGAGCGCTGGTTCAACACCTTGCGCCAGCGTCTGGCTCGTTTCGTCCGTAAAACCTTGTCCTTTTCCAAGTCCGAGCATTTTCATGAGGCAGTTTTTCGACTTTTCGTTCATCACTACAATCAAGCCTGTATCAGTCAATAGTCAACCACTACCGTAGCTGAGAATGTGTTAATATCTGGGCGTTGGAAAAAACCAGCGCCCTTTTTGTTTTTTGGAGACGAAGACATATGAGCAAACGGGTTTTCTTTGGAATTGCAGTCTTGCTGGCGATAAGCCTGCTATTGCCTGCAGCGAGTTTTGCGCAGGACGGTGACGACTATACGTTTACCATCGTCGGCGGCGTCGAAGAACCACAAACCTACGCCGATCAGGAAGTCGAGGGTATACAGTTCACTACCATGACTTACCGTTCGCTGTATCCCAGTGGTTTAGAATTCCGGGCGACAATCACCCCGCCCGAGGGTGTCACGATCAGTCAGGTCACGCTGTTCTACACCTTTGCAACCGGCAAAGCAGGCCGCGTGCGCGCGGAACAGGGTGAAAATCCGGATGAGTGGATCGCCGTGCCGTATGCCGCGCGGGGACTGCCGCCCTGGCACGAGATTGATGCCTACTGGGGTGTGCGCGGCCCAGATGACCTTAGCGTGAATAGCGAGCCGGTCCACGCTGTGTATTACGATGCCAGCCGCGAATGGTATCGGGCTGAAAGCGAAGACATCGTCGTGTACTGGTACGGGATGCCGGTCGAGCTGGGCCAGTATGTGCTCGAAGCGATGGCCGCAAACCGCGCGCGCTACATCGCCGGGTTTGGGGATACCCTGCCCTATCGCCCGATGGCCGTGATCTTCCCGCCTGGTGGTGACTGGAACGAATACAAGGGTGACGAGACGGTTGACGATACGGACTTTGGCTCGACGGGCACTATCATCTCGGAAGCGGGCAGCACCATTCAGCGCGTGCGCACGCTGGAACCGGCAGCCGTGCGGGCAGAGTGTATCTGGCTGCCGGAAAACCCCACCGTTGCATGGCAGATGCGCCAGGCAGCCTCTGTAACAACCCACGAGGTGCTTCACTTGTATCAGGAGGAATGGGGCGTCCGGGGACCATTCTGGTGGTTCGAAGGACAGGCAAAGTTTTTTGAGACTCAGCCCATGCACCCCTTCCATGACCGGATGCGCACACTGTACGAATTGCGTGGTGACCTGCCTACACTGCAAAACAGCGGTCCCAGCGGCGGACCCTACACGGCAGCGGAAGACGGCTGCACCCATCTGGGTTATGACATGGGCGCATCCTTCATGACGTGGCTGGTCGAAGAGCGCGACAGCATGGCCACCTTCCGGACCGTGGTGGATGAGATGTCAAGCGGGGCCACGCTGGAGCAGGCGTTAGAAACAGCAACCGGGGCCACACTGCTCGAACTCGAAAATGAGTGGCGCGCGTTCTTGGGTGTGCCACCCGTCCCGGCAGAAGTGCTCGATCCGGCACTAACGCTTACTGAACCGGTTGAGCCGTTCGTGGCCGTAGGAGAGCAGTTCACGTTGCCTACCACGCCGTTCCAGCAGCCGATCTACGAACGGCCCGCCGACAATGCCGTCGCGAGCGCTGCTTGTTTCGCCAACAACTCGGTGACCATTCTGCAAGCGGGCAGCGATGGCACCACCAACTGGTACGAGGTGGACTGCATGGGTATGGTTGGCTGGATGAGCCAGGATCAACTCGGCCAGCAATAACGGTTGAAGGATCGGACACCGCCTGCTACAATACGGTAACTATGGTCTACTTTGGCGTATTTACGGTCTTTTCGCGCGCACTGATGACTTCCGTCACGGTGCATTCCTTGACTAGGTGCGCCTGCTGACCGTGTAATAGCACGTTTAACAACCAGTCAGTCCAACGGCCTGGGGCGCACAGCTCCGGGCCGTTTTTGATTCATACAAGTGAGGACCAGTACCATGCATGTCATCAAGATCGATCATCTCACCATCAACCATGCCGGGCGCGTGATCTTCCACGACCTCAGTTGGGCGATCAGCAGCCGGGATCGAATCGGGCTCGTGGGTCCCAACGGGTCGGGCAAATCCAGCTTGCTCAAGACCATCGTGGGCGACATCACGCCGGACGCAGGCACCATTGTGCCCGCCAAGGGGATCAGCATCGGTTATCTGCCGCAAGACATCACCCTTCCTCCGGGGATCACGGTCATTGACGCAGCGATGACACCGCCCCCCGCGCTGGCTGAGATCGAAGCCCGGCTCGCGCGCATCGAAGACCAGCTATCCGATCCAGAGGTTTACAACAATGGTCACAAACTGGTGCGGGTACTGGAAAAGCAGGAACAGGCACTTGAAATCTACGAGGAATTGGGCGGACCGAGTCACGCGAATAACGTGCGCGAGCTACTGCTGCGGTTAGGCTTTGCCGAGGATGACTTCGACTTGCGCACGGAAACGCTTAGCGGGGGCCAGAAGAAGCTGGTCGCGCTGGTGCGGCTGGTGATCCAAGCGCCGGATGTGCTCCTGCTCGATGAGCCGGACAACCATCTCGACCTGGCCGGGAAACGCCGGTTGGAGAAATTCCTGCGCGGCTATCACGGCGCGGTGGTAATCGTATCCCATGACCGTTACCTGCTTGATGATGTGGCGACGAGCATCGCAGAACTGGGAGATGGCAAATTGTCGGTGTACACGGGCAACTACTCCGCCTACACCACCGAACGCGAGCTACGCCGCCTGCGCCAACAGCAGCAGTATAACACCCAGCAGAAGCAGATCGCGCAGATTGAAGCAGCTATCAAACGGTTTGAGCTTTGGGCGAGCCTCGTGGTCAATGAGCGCCATATCAAACAGGCACGCAGCCGCCGCAAAATGTTAGACCGCATGGAAGCCAACGGCGAGATCATCGAACAGGTAACCGAGCGCCGCAAAATGGACCTGCAGCTCAACGGCTGGCGCGGCAGCACCAAAGCGCTGGAGCTGGTTGACCTGGCGATGGGGTTTGATGACGATGACCTGCTGTTCCTGGACCTGAATTTGTTGGTGCGGCACGGGGAGCGCGTTGGCCTGGTTGGTCCCAATGGCGCGGGCAAATCAGTGCTGTTTCGCCTGATTCTGGACGAACTGGACTCGCTGGACGGCGAAATCAAGCTCGGCCCCAGCACGCGCATCGGCTACTATTCACAGGAGCACCAGAAGATCGCGGCGTGGCTGGACCGGACTCCGCTGGACCTGATCCGTGACATTTCACCAAAGAGCGAAAGCAGCGCGGTGGCGTTTCTGCTCAAATTTCTGTTTACCTACGACCAGACCCGCCAGCTAATCCGCACCATGAGCGGCGGCGAGCGCAGCCGTCTGCAACTGGCGTGCATCATGCTGGAACAGCCCAACCTGCTGCTGCTCGACGAGCCAACGAACAACCTGGATATTCCGTCGATGGAAGTGCTGGAAGCCGCGCTGGACGACTTCGACGGCGCGCTGCTGGTGATCTCGCACGATCGCTACTTCCTGGATCAAGTCGTGGACCGCATCGAGGAATTAGACAACGGTGCACTTACTCGTTTCGAGGGTGGATATACAGATTACCTCGCGCGGAAAGAAAGCGTACAGGCATAAGGTTAGGCACTGTTCACCCCTCTGGATATGCGGCTGGGCCCATGCGCCGCTTATCCAGCCAGGTGTTAGCATAGTCGAGGGCTTCTTGCAGCGAAGCCAGCAGCACCTCACCGGCGACAAACACGTTTTCCGGGCCGATCTGTGACAGCGCGCCGGTACGCTGCAACGTATCCAGGATGGGTTGTTCGACGCCGCACAGGATCAGCTTGCCGTGCCGAGCGCGTAGTTCGCGTGCATAATCCACCAGCGCGGCGGTGCCGGTTCCAGCCAGCAGCCGATCACCACGCAGCCGCAAGATCACCACCGGATAGCGCTCACCGTTCGGATGTGGCAGCCGGACATGCAGATTGTGCATGGCAGCAAAATAGAGATGGCCTTGCACGGCGATAATGATGGGTTCCCCTTCCGGCAAGGAGTCCGGCACGGGCACTTCGCGGAACTGGAAGCGACCAACTGGCTGTAGGCGGGTGATCCGAATGCTGCTGGACTGAAACACGTACAACGCCAACGAGAGTGCCACGCCAACGTAAACGCTGTATTGCAGTGGCAGCACAAGCGTCGAAACGAAGGTAGCGATCATGGCAGTTCGTCCCGTCCAACTCGCGCGCCACACAAACACGATGTCCGCCGGTTTGATCAATGTGCTGGCCGCCACCACCAGATGCCCGGCCAACGCTGCCAATGCGATCCGTTCGGCCAGTCCGCCCATGCTTAGCATGATCAGCGCGACGAAAACGCCTGCCCACACATTGGACCACCGGGTACGCGCGCCGCTCTTGATGTTTACCGCCGTCCGCGAAAGCGAGCCCCCGGCAGGCATGCCCTGGAAAAACGCCCCGACCAGGTTACCAGCCCCCTGCCCCACAAACTCACGCGACGCATCCGGTGCATGGCCTTCCGGCTCATCAAGCCCGGCGGCGAGGGCGGAGGTTTGCACTAATCCCAGTACAGCCAGCGCCAGGGCGGGCAGTGCCATCTCGCCTGCGAACGCAGGTTCCGGCAGCATGACACCCGGCAGTTTGCTGGGAATTGTGGAGATATCGCGCACCAGACTAACGCCCTGCGACTCCCAACCTAGCACCGCTACAGCAAACCCGGTCACCACAATCGCGATCAACGTGGCAAAGTAGTGCAGACGGGTCCGGTGCAGCAGTACAATCAGCATCATCGTAACCATGCCAGTGACGAGCGTCGGCCAGTTGAGTGCATCTAGGTGCCCAACCAACGCCGCCGCCCGTCGCAGTGCCATCTTATCACTGCTGGCGGGAATGCTGGTCAATTCACTGAGCTGGCCCAGAATCACAAGCGAAGCTGCCCCGGTAATAAACCCGGTCATCACGGCCCGCGACACGTAGCGCGTCAGGCCGCCCATGCGCAGCACACCAAGACCGAACTGAAATACCCCAACCAAAAATGTCAGCGTGACCAGGCGTGGGATCAGATCGCCAGAGTTAGCAAATGGAGCCAGCGTGCTGCCCACAACGACCGCCAGAGCATTGGTCGGACCGCTGGTCATGAAGGTCGAACGCCCAAAAAGACTGGAAATGATGGTGGCGACGATGGCCGTATACAGGCCATAAACGGGGCTGATACCGGCCAGGATCGCAAACGCCATGGCCTGGGGTGCGCCGGCTGTCGCTCCGGTGAGGCCGGCCACCAGATCAGGGCCGATATCCCGGCGCAGGTAGGTCGCGAAGTCAGTCGCTGCTGTTTGGAAACCTGATCGCATTCGTTCTTTTCTTGAAGAAACTAACAGAACACCACGTCAAATTATACCTTACGTTGCACGCTGACAGAGAATGAGTACACTTCATTGTGACAGGATTATGAAACGATTTCTGCCTTACCCTGTCAAAAGGATGGCCGCCCATGAGCGAATCACTTCTTGACGTATTGCTGGCCAAACACCCTGTCCCATGCCAGGTTGAGTCGATGGAAATTCAGCCGGATGAGATTGTACACGTTGTTGGGACCCAAGAGCCAGTTCGTGATCAGCCAGACTCCCGCGCCCAGCTTCTGCTGCGCACCGGATGGCTAAAAGTAGACTTGATCCAGATCGCGTTGTCTCCCGATGAACGGGCCCAACTGGTCACCGAGGTGCAGGGTGCGGCCCGGAACTGGCTTAAACAGGCTGGTTCACCTGTCCAGGCAACGGAGCGCGACCAGGTCCGCTGGTTGGTCGAAAAAACGCGCTCACACGAAAGCGCGCTGCAGATCGGGCAGCGTGTCTGGTTGGCGCTGGTGTTGCATGGCTTAGGCTGTCGCGGGCTCAGATTTGACAATGAGGGCCAGATTCACTGGCAGGAGGGGTTAGTAGGCCGGATTGGGTTGGCCCCGGATGCCGCGATCGACCTGGCCTGGAGCCAGCCAACCCGGCAGACGTACACCGCCAGCTTCCGGCAGCCGGATGGCACCATCACGCGGGGTAAAGGTCGTCGCCGTTGGTTTGCCTACCGGTTGACTATCGACCCCTCAGCCGCGTTTTTGTTTGAACAGCGCGCCCAAAAAACCCAGAACGCAGTTGCCTTGATCGTGGCCAGTGAAATTCACGCTACTCAACCACAACTCCCGCGCGATTTTTATGGAGGGGATGCTTTTCAGCAAGCGTGCATCGATGCCCAGGACCAATCCTTTGACCACATTCTGGTTGTGTCGCCCAAACACGGCATTATCTCGCTGGACGACACGGTGGACTCAGAAACAACATGGGACAGCGTCCTGGAAGGTCCGGTGTGGAACTGGCAGCAGATGGCGGTCCAACGGCTGGGTATGTACCTGTTTGGCAAAGCGGCGATCAACCATCCCCAAGCCCGTGAGTTAAACTGGTGGGCGTGGCTGAACCCAGAAACAACCTATGAATTAACTGTATTTGGCGACGGCTTTACGGTGCAGATGCTGCTGGACCACCTGATCCACTCTGGCGGACGTATGCCGCATAGTTGGCCGCAGCTTCGGTTAGGCGAGCTAAAGCCCGGCTATGATGCTGGCGAGATGGAAGAAACGTTTGATTTCGATTTTGATCTATCCGACAATATCGACTTCGACGATCCCGAATACCAGGCAGCGATGCAAGACATCAACATCTTGCTGGAGTGGAGCACCGAATTCGTAGAATTGGTTAGCGTGTACGTGTCTCCAATCAACGAACTTTGGACCCTGGCCGCGGATGAAGCCCTGATCCCGGTCCGGATTCTGACCGCCTCTGAAATGGATATCGAAGAACTACTCGACCTGCTTACGGATATTTCCCTGCTGCTCGAACACCCCCTACCCTTTACCATGCTTATCAATGCTGGTCTGGGCGTGTCGACGCTGCTGCAGATCACCCACAGCCTGGTGCACGATGAGCGCGAGGCTATCTCTGCCCTGTTGGATGTATACCCAGAAGACGTGTTACGCCAATACGTGGAAAAAACTTTGCAGGAAACCAGCCAGGAAGACCGGTTGTGTGCCTGCCTGACGCTTGCCGAACAACTGCAACTGCTGCACCTGGCCATTGACTCGACTCAGCGTGACCAACTCATGTTGTGGCTGCAAACCTACATTTCCACCCGGATGCGCCCCCGCATTTTGGGCAGCGCGGAAGGCACCGACAAACCGTGACGCTGTGCGTGGGCTATTCCCGAATATTTGTTACTATTCAAGACTTAACGCAGACATATTCTTTAAAGACTAAGGAACTAAGATGCTTA
>JAADYV010000481.1 GCA_010092855.1 Chloroflexota bacterium
AGCCAGCCCACTCCCGCCACCGAGCCGGGGGACTAGGTTCAGGGGCAGAACCGGGATCAAAATAGACGCAGGCGGGTGCCAACCGTGTGTCCGCCTGTTCGATTCGTACTGGTAGGCCGTCAGATGCGGTTCATTTCGTTGGTCTGGCGCTTGTCGGGCGAGTCGAGTGGTACGTTGGCCTGCACATCCACGCCGGGGAACAACTCGTCGAACTGGTCCGGGACATAGCGTTGGGCCATGTCGCCGGTGAACGCATTCAGCGCGCAGATTTCACCATAGAGTTCGGCGCTGCGGCGCTTGGCGCGTTCCTGCGTCTCACGGTCGCAGGTGTGCAGCCCAAACTGGAAGCGCGGATCGTACCCTTCCGACCATTCGATGTTATCGACCAGCGTCCAGTGGAAATAGCCCTTGACTGGCGCGTTGTAATTGATGGCCTGCCACACGCTGCACAGGCTGCGCACCATGTGGAGCGGGCGCAACGTGTCGTCGGGGTCGGCCACGCCGTTTTCGGTGATGTACAGCGGCTTGCGCGTGACATCACTCAACCAGCGGATATGCTCGAACAACCCCTCCGGCCAGATTTCGCCCACGCTCTCCGGTCCCAGGATGCCGGTCTTGGGGCGACTCTGGCGGATGAAGAATTGCTGCGGGTAGAGTGGGTGGAAGCCAACGGCGAACCGGTAGTAGTAGTTTAGCCCGATCCAGTCCAGCGTATCTTTGGCTTCGGGCACGCGGAATGTACGCAGCGGCAGCCGCAGCTTACCGGTCAGCAGCCCGCCGATGATCGCCCGGTTGAAGAAGTGCCGGATTACGTCGTGGGCGGGTGCGTGGATAAGTTGGGGGCGATTGACCTTGAAGCTGATCTGGTGCTTGGCCAACCCAACCTGGGCGTTCGGCTGCTGGGCCTTGATCGCGCGGTAGGCGGCGGCGTGCCCGCGCAGCAGGTTGGCGATCACACGGTAGGTGCTGACGAGGTTTTTCTTGCCAGGGGGAAAGTGGCCGGTCAGGAAACTCTGGCTGGCGTAGACCATCGGCTCGTTGATGGTGCACCACAGCGTCACGTTCTCGCCTAGCGCCTCGACTACGCGCGCCACAAACTGCTCGAAGTGTCCAACCGCGGTCTCGTTCGTCCAACCGCCCTGTTTTTCCAGCCACAGCGGGTTGCTGAAGTGATGCAGCGTGACCAGCGGCTCCATGCTGCGGGCGCGCAGCGCACTCACCATGTCGGCGTAGTGTTGCAGCGCGGCATCGTCATACTGGCCTGGTTCTGGCTCGATGCGACTCCACTCCACGGAAAACCGGTGCGCGTTGTTGCGCATCTCGGCGGCACGGTCAAAGTCCTCCAGGTAGCGCTGGCCGTCCCACCAATCACACGCCGCGCCCGCCTGTTGATTCTCGAACACATGCCCCGGTCCCGATGTTTCCCAGGCGTGCCAGTTATTGTTGGTGTTGCCACCCTCCACCTGGTGTGCAGCGGTGGCGGTGCCCCACAAAAATCCCGCCGGAAAATGTAAATCAAAATCGACCATAAGTCCCTCGCTCCTCAACCCTGGCGACCTGGATGTCCCTGGTAGGTGGCATCGGCGAACACCTGCCGCGCCCCGGTATCCACAAAGCCCAGATGCTCGGCCAGGCGGCGCGAAGGCTCGTTGTGATTTTCTACCAGGTAAATCGGGATGCGCCCGCTGTCCAGCACCGTTTGTGTGATCGCGGCGGCGACATTGCCACCCCAACCGCGATGGCGCGCGGACGGGTCGGTGTGGACGTAAATCTCAGCAAAGGCGGGACTCTGCCAGTTGACGCCCGCTACCGCTTCCGCCTCGCCGGAACTGATCTTGCAGCGCGGGGTACCATCGTGGGCGGTGTTGTGCGTCACCAGAACGTTGATCTCCGGATGGAAACGCGCCGGGTCTAACTGGTAGATCAGCAGAATGCGCTCGTTGTTGATGTGTAGGCTGCCACCCACCAGCGCCAGTTGGTTCAGCTTGGCAAACAGCAGATAGGGGCGACCCGGCGTGAGCGCCTCATCCAATAGGCCGGCGGCAATACCGGCATCCTGGCAGCGCAGTGTGACCAGCGGGCGGAAGAGGTCAATGCCGGTCTGGAACCGTCCCACAAACCCCGCCGCCTGCCCACTGTCTGTTGTTTCGATAAACAGCGTAGCCCGGGTTGGATCGCTGAACAGCGCATAGTACGCGGTCGGCGCATCATCCGGACTGGAATCGTCAAGCAGTTGCCGGATTAGCCTGCGTTGTTCGTGGATCGACACCGGGTTTGCTGCTGACATCACGCGGCCTTTACGGGTAGAAGCGGTTCAACATGCGCGCATACGGAATCGTCTCGCGGATGTGGGGCAGGCCGCAAATCCAGGCGACGGTGCGTTCCACCCCCAGGCCAAAACCAGCATGGGGCACCGTGCCGAAGCGCCGCAGGTCAAGATACCAGGCGTAGTTCTCCGGGTCGATGCCGATTTCGTCTACCCGCTCTTTGAGCAGCTCCGGATCGTAAATGCGCTCGCTGCCGCCCGTGATCTCGCCGTAACCCTCCGGTGCGAGCAGGTCCACGCTGCGGCAGGCTTCAGGACGGCCCTCGACGGGCTGCATATAGAAGGCTTTGGCAGCAGTGGGGTAGTTGTAGACAAACACCGGGCGGTCGAACATCTCCGCCAATTCGGTTTCATGCGGTGAGCCAAAATCATCGCCCCACGTAATGGCTAACTCGGCTTTGCGTTCCGGATCGTCGATTTCTTCCAGCCGCTGCTTCAGCCGCTCGACGGCCTCATCGTAGCTGATGCGTGGGAAGGGCGGCACGATGTTTTCCAGACGGCTGGTGTCGCGTTCCAGGATATCCAGTTCCATGCGGTGTTTTTCCAACACCGTCTGCACGATGGCGCTGATGAACTGTTCTTCCATGTCCATCAGGTCTTCGAGCGAGAAAAACGCCATCTCCGGCTCGACCATCCAGAATTCCATCAGGTGGCGGCGCGTCTTCGACTTTTCGGCGCGGAAGGTCGGCCCGAAGCAGTACACTTTGCCGAAGGCGGCCATATTCGCCTCATTGTAAAGCTGGCCGGTTTGCGCCAGGTATGCCGGTTCGCCGTAGTAGTCGATCTCGAACAGGGTGGTCGTGTTTTCGCCAGCGGCAGGTGTCAGGATCGGGGTATCGACCAGCAAGTAGCCATGCTCGTCCAGCCAGTTGCGGATGGTGTTGATAATCGTGCCGCGAATGCGCAGGATTGCCCATTGCCGCAGCGAGCGCACCCACAGGTGACGGTTGTCCATCAGGAACTCGACACCGTGTTCCTTCGGCTGGATCGGGTATTCGTCCGCCATCTGGATCAGCTCCAGGTGGGTAATGCCGATCTCAAAGCCACCCGGATGGCCCGGCGCGCGGTCGTCGGCGCGCACCGTGCCCGTGATCATGATCGACGACTCCTGCGTGAGTTCTTGCGCGATCTCAAAAACTTCGGGTGGCAGTTCTTTCTTGAAGGCCACACACTGGGCAATGCCAGTGCCATCGCGCACCAGCAGGAATTGCAGTCGCCCCTTATCCGTCCGGTTGTAAAGCCACCCCCGCACGGTAACTTCCTGGCCGTCGTGCTGGGCAATATCGCCAATTTGCATAAGCGTCGCCACGAAACACACCCCTTGTATGCTATAATCGAATTAAGCAGTCAGGGAGCAATTCTAGCCTGCCAGATCGAGGCGGTCAAGATAGTTGTAAGCGAAGGTAAAAAAAACTTTATTGGGATCGTGTTTTTTGTTAATATCGAGGGTGTAAAATATCAATAAGTTCATTCTTATCGTTCTGAACGAATCAAAAAAGGAGGGTATTACTTATGGCTGGAGCCGCTCCATCGTTCATTGAGATGGAACTGCGCTCAAACGACACGCGCCGTCATTGGTCCCCCACGTCGCAACCCTATGCCCCAGCAGATGTCTTGATGCAGTACCTATCGTGGGGCTGGATAATCTCCCCGGTGGTGGGGCTGGAAGAACATTGGCACGCTGGTGTGCGCCGCGTTGATGTATTTCATTTTGAGTTGACCAAAGAAAACCAGGCACTGGTGCTGCCGGTGCAGAGCAATCCGGTTGTGCGTCGTTTGCTGTCCGAGCGCCAGTTGAAGGTCGTGCTGCTCAAGCGTGATGATGTCTCGTTGTCAGAGTAAATCAACAAAACGTGGGTGGGGTTCAGGTTGGGGTGATAGTGTTCCCGTGGAAACATCGAATTTGAGTGTAGTGACAACACGATAGCGCGTTAACTATTCTCACAACGGCTTCCGGCTTGGCCAGGTTGGAAGACTGGTTGGTTTTCGTAATATTCCTTGCCAAAAGCCCAGTCCGGTTACCCCCGGACTTTTTTGTTCTTACAGGCAAGTAGTTTTTATATTAATATTCATGTTTTTTATTAGTTTTTTACGCTGATGGGGCAACGTTCACTTGGCTTGATACTGCAAGGTGTTTGTAAGGTGGCCTCTTGACTTTGTTATGGTCAGGCAAGGTGGGTTGAGTAATGTTTATAAAAGGCTATTAGATCAATGCGATTTGCCCCTTCATCGTGGCACCATTGATCAGGAACAGAAAGTGATACGGCATACGCCAGGGAGCAAGCCCCATGCAAGCCATAAGAAAACGTTTTTTCGTTCTACTCGGTATCATCGCCCTCATCATCGGTGTTCTGCCGCTGTTCAATGCGGCTGCTTTGTCGCCTTACGAATACTATACTGACTCAGGTATCCTGGACTACATGAGCCAGGATGGACCGTCCCGCGTTGACATTGTCCGCGAATTGGACGCCGGTGACGTCATTGTCGCCACGATGGACTGTGGCGCGCCGGTTACGCTTGATCCCTACCTGTACATCAATAGATTGCCAGACTACCAGACCCGGCTGGCTACGTCTGACGACGGGCACAATGTCGGCGGGTGTGCCAATGGGACCAGCGGCGCGCTGCTTGTCTACACCGTGCCATCCGACGGTCGCTACCGGGTGGTCGGCACCAGCTATGATCGCGCCCTGGACACCTGGGTGAATACAGGCGACGGCCCGTATATTTTCACCGTTGAGATTAATCCCACCGTCCCCGATACAGATGGTGACGGCGTGGACGACAACAACGACCTTTGTCCGGACACCCCACTCGGCGCGACGGTAGACGTCAATGGGTGCCCGCTGGACTCCGACAATGACGGCGTGCTCGACGGTCTGGACCAGTGCCCGGCTACACCTGCTGGCGCAACGGTAGACGCGAATGGCTGCCCCTCGGATTCGGACAGTGATGGCGTGCTCGACGGTCTGGACC
>JAADYV010000482.1 GCA_010092855.1 Chloroflexota bacterium
CGCAGCGTATGTTGCAGCACCGTGCTATAGGTCAGCCCTTCGAGCGACGCTGCCTGCGCGTCAATCTGCAACAGTTCATACGGCGTGCCCGACTGCCCCGCCAGGCTGGGCACGTACTCGGACGACTTGAAGGCCGCGATCATAAAATCGCCGGCGACACCATCAAAGGACTCGTCACTGGTGACGATGACGGCTTCTTCGGTATCGAGCAGCACCTGCCAGCCCGCCGGGTACATGAACGTGACCAGACCGTTCGGATCGTCGTACACAACGTCGAGCTGTGGATCATCGCCCTGGGCTTTGACTGGCGCGGCCAGCCCCACGGTCGAGACGGCCAGCACCGCCACGACTACCAGTAACATAAGTCTACGTGCGTGCATTGCGTTTTCCTCCATGAATAGCAGGGGGGTACTGTCCCCCGAATGATCTGAATATCTCTGTTGTATGGCTCCAGCGTGACCACAGCGTGACCGGTGTACCGGGCCGCAACAGTGTCCACCGCCTTTTCAGCGTACAGCCGCATATGGCTGCCTGGCGGCCACCATACGCCTGGCCTACGCTGCCCCGGTCCCCTCCTCCTCAGACACGGGGCGCTGCGCCACAATCCGCTGCATGGCGCGCACATTGCTTTTCAGCGTCTCGGCATAGGGTGTTTGTTTGTGCCGCCGCGCTTCTTCTTCGAGTGTGGGCAGCACACGCGGCGCGTCTTCGGCCAGGCGCGCGTACCAGTCCCGTGCCCCCTCAGAATCGCCGTCTTCCTCCGCGATCTGGCCCAGGATAAACGCGCCATACACCTGCCCCTGCCGCATCAAGTCCGGGTGGTCGATGATGCCCCGCAGCGTGGTTTGCGCCGCTGTTGTGTCCCCGGCCAGGTACTGGCACAAGCCGAGGTAGTAGCGCGAATTGGCGTTGTCCTCGAACACCAGCGCCGCCTGGATCGCGTGAACGGCGTCGTCATAGCGTGCCTGGTGCCGCCGCAGCGATCCCAGCGCGCCGTTAACCGAAGCGTAAGTTGGGGCCAGGTTCATGGCCCGGTCGATCAGATTCTCCGCCTGGCGCAGCTTGTTCATTTCAATGTAGGCCAGCGCCACCATCGCCAGCTTGTCGGGATGCCCGCGTCCTGCGGTGGCTTCATCTTCTAGCTGGCGCACCAGTTGGCGATACTCACCCTTTTGCAGCAGCTTGAGCGCCGGAATGCGCCACGCATACAGCCGCGCCGTGACGCTCCGCCGCCAGGATCGCAGCCCGATCATACCCGCCACAAACACCAGGAACGGTATCCACGCCACTGATCCCCCGCCGACCAGGTACCAGCCAAACGATCCCAGGCCCAACGCCATCAATCCCAGGTTAGCCCACAGCGTGATGGCCCAGATAGTGGGCGGTTCGGTGGGCTGGAAGCGCTGCGCCTCTTCGATCACGCTGCGAGCCATGTAGCCAAAATAGCCCAGCACCAGCCAGATCGCCAGCGCCACCGGACTCACCTGCCCGGTCAGCACCAGCGCCAGCGTCACGCCCAGGACCACCAGCGCGGTGGCCTCCAACCAGCCGATTCCGCTCCACACTCGCTTCAGGTCTTGCATAGGACCTCAGTTCTATTGTTCAGTCTCTTGATCAATCCACACCGCGACGGTGCCGTTGCGCAGGGCCACCGCCAGGCGCGAGTCTTCCGGGTTCCAGGCCAGGGCATTGGCGCGCCCCGGCAAGGTTGCGATCACGTCGCCGGTGGCGGCGTCGGTTATGGTGACGCTGCCCTCAAAATCAATTGCGGCGACTCTGTTCCCGTCCGGGCTGGTTTCGCTTGTCGGCAGCCCGCCCAGGCCGGTAGGGTCAGCCAAGCCCGAATCCGCCGCCAGCCCGATCATCCAGTTCGGTGTTACGTTTTGCGGGTGAGCCGACCATGCCACCATGTGACCATCGAGTGTCACCACGCGGATCAAATCGGCGTCAACATCCCACGACACAGCCACAATCCAGTCGAGGTGGACGCCCCTGGTCCCGTAGAATTCGCCGGTATCCGCCTCCCAGACATGGTAGGTGCCGTCCCAACTCAGCGACGCGACACGATGCCCGCGCGGGTGCCAGCTTACCTTGTGCACACCGCCGTTGTGCCCCTCGTACATCACCATCTGCGCGCCGGTTTCTGCCGACCAGGTCGCCGCCATCCCGGTCAGGCTGGCGGTTGCCACAGCGGACCCATCCGGGCTGTAGGCCACGTCGTACAGTGTGCCGTCCGTCGTGACCAGCGTGCGCACCAGGTCGCCGCCGTCTGGGGCCCATTCCAGCAGCGTCCCATCCCACCCGGCGCTCAGCAGGCGGTCGCCGCCGGGATGGTAACTCACCGCGCTGACGCTGCCGCTGTGCCCGTGCAGCTCCCGTTTGGTTTCGCCGGTCGCCACGTCCCACAGGCGAACTTCGCCGTCGGCGTCGTCGGTGCCGTAGGTGGCGCTGGCCAGTTCGGTCCCGTCCGGGCTGAACTGCACGTCGCTCACCCAACCTGCTCCTGCATCCAGCACGCGCACCAGTTCGCCCGCTACCGGGTCCCACAGGCGCACGGTGCCGTCATAACTACCGCTGGCGATCAGGCTCCCGTCGGGACTCCACGCCGCCGCGACTACCAGGTCGGTGTGGCCTTCCAGCGTGTGAATTTCGCCCCCGCCCGGACGCATGTCCCATACACGGACGGTCATGTCGTGACTGACACTGACCAGTTGGCTGCTGTCCGGGCTGAAGGCCACGTCGTACACGGCTTTGGTATGCCCGGTGAAAAAACCGCCACCATAGTCCAGGTCCGACTGGTACAGGTAGGTGCCATACACTCCGCCCACCGCCAGGTACTCCCCGTCGGGACTCCACACCAGGCTGCGCACCGCGCCATCGCCCAGCGACATTTGCCGTTCGTAGGGGCCGGTGTCGCCCTGGCCAGTCACATAAGCTGCCGGAGCCAGCAGCACCCCGATCACGACCGCGATCACCACCAGCCTGCCCAGGATTTTGCCCGTTATTTCGCCTATTGCTGTGCATGTCGCTTTGCCCATGTCGCCCTCCATGTACGCATACTTCCTCTGGAGAAAGTGGATAAGACAATGTAGTCTAACATTTAAGTCAGGTAACGGAACATGAACCAGCAGTGATTCGGGCGACAGGTATGTAGGGGTAGGGCTTGCCCTACCCGTCTTTCTGGGTCACAGGGCGAGGCAAGCCTCGACCCTACAAAAACGTCCGTCAACAAGGCCCATACCATAGAAGGATTACCAGCCTCTTTTATTAGAGAACATAGCCTTCCTTTACCTGCCATTGAATCAACATCTGGTCCATGTTTACTGTGCGACCTCGCCGCTGACGATCCAGCTTTTCTGGATCGCGTCACCGCCGATATCGTTGACGGTCAGCTCAAACGGGATGGGGATGCCCACTGGCAGCTCCTCTGCCGTTACCTGTACGTCGTCGGTGCCCACCACGTTATCATCCGCATCCCACAGCGCTACCGTTATCTGCGCCTTCTGCGCGGGATACGGTCCCGCGTTGGTCACCGTGCCCCGGAAGACCAGCCGCCCCCGGTCGTCGTAGTCCTCGTAATCGACATTGACCAGGAAATTCTCCTGGCCGTAGTACGATTGGAACAACCGCTCTGAGGCGCTGGCCGTGACCTCCAGATCATAACGCACCGCGCCGGGCAGCCGCCCCTGTTCGAAGCGCAGATCAAATGGAACACCTTCCCGTGCACGGCAGGGTGCCTGGCTGCACGGCATCAACACCACGCGCGCCAGGTCGTCCCTCTGGCGGGCCAGCTCGCGCCCCTGGTTATCGTACAGCACCGCCGTCAAGCGCAGCCCGCCCAGCGGTTCGTCGGTCGTGTTCAGGACCTCGCCCGTGATGTGGAACACACCCTGGCTGTCAGTCCAGGCGGTGTAGCCGCTGAAGCCGATCACGCCCGACTGAGAAACGACCCCTGCCGCCTGCTGCACCGCCGCAATCGCCAGGTCCGCCTGCGGGTCGATGCGGTAGGTGTTAACCACGGCCTGGAGTTGGGCCAGCCGATCCTCGTCCGCCGCCGTGATGTCCAGTTCCAGCGCGCTGAAAAAGACGCCGTCCTGCTGCAAAAAGACGTTGAGCGTGCGCGGCCCCAACTGGGGATAGGTGCGCACGCCTGCAATGCGGCGGCTGAGATCGTCGAGCGTGGTGCGTTCGAATTCCTGCCAGGGATAGCGCGCCAGGTCCTCCGGCGGCAGGTAGGACGCGATCTTCTCCTCGAAGGCTTCCGGGGAACGCGGCTCGCCGGTGTTGACCACGTACACGCTCAGCCAGGGCAGCTCCTCGCCGTTCTCGACAGACGAAAACTGCACGCGCACGCCGCTGTAGTCGAGTAATTCTTCCGCCCGCCAGCCGGGTGGATGGCGCAGCGAAAACACACCCGTCTGGTGCACATAGGTGACAAAGCCGCGGTCCGCCGGTGTCGCGTCGACATGCTCGATCACCGGTTCGGACAGCTCATCGCAGCCCGCCAGCGCCAGGACCAGCACCGGCAGCACCAGCAGGACGAGTCGATAAATAACCTTCATACGTTCATTGCCTTCAGTTCACGCCATCTACCCAGCCGGTTCCGGGGACTGATCGGGCAGCTCCACCAGCCCCAGCCGCCACAGTGATAGGCGCAGCAGGTTTTGCTCCACGTCCGACGATGGTGCGTTTTCCAACGCGAGCGCTTGCTGGTAGACCGTCCACGCGGCATCGTAGTGACCCAGCTTGAAATGCATGTCCGCCAGGTCGAACTGAATCGACGCGGATTCCGGATCGAGTTCGACCGCCCGGCTCAGGTCCCCTATCGCCACGACGGGATCGCCGAGTTCGAACGCCACCAGCCCGCGCCCATAAAAGGCATCAGCATTCGCCGAATCGCGCTGGATGACCTCGGAATAATTGTCGCGCGCCAATTCGTATTCGCCCATCTGCTGATACACAAATCCCCGGCCATAGTACGACGTGGCAAAGTTCGGGTCCAGGTCGTTGAGCACCGCATCATAATCCACCAGCGCCAGGTCGTAGGCTTCCAGACGGCTGTAGGCGGTGGCCCGATTATGGTAGGCATAGACATAGGTGGGTTCGAGCTTGATGGCCTCGGTGAATTCGATGACGGCCAGCGTGTATTCCTCCTGGGCCAGATATACGTTGCCCCGCCCCACATGCGAATACCACGCCGTCTCGTCGAGCTTGATCGCGCGCGTGTAGTCGGCCAGCGCCGGTGCAAACTGGCCCGAAAACTCGTAGGCCCGCCCACGATTATGCAGGGCGTGCACATAGTCCGGAATGAGCGCCAGCGCCTGGTCATAGTCCAGGATCGCCTTTTCGTACTGTCCCAGGTCAATGAAGACCCGGCCCCGGTATTCGTAGGCCAGCGCGTAGTCTGGATTCACGGTGATGGCGTCGGTGAACAGCCCCATCGCGCCCGTATAATCTCCCCGTTCATAAAGCCCCCATCCCGCCGTGACCTTGTCCTCGCCCGGCACGTTGGTGGGGGTAATCGTCGATGTCAGCAGCAGGCCGCCACTGGCAAACGTATCCGCCGCCGACACCAGCAGCACCAGCGCCACCAACAGCCCACTGATCAAAGCCAACCCTGCTACCCGTATGCGCATGTTCTCGACTCCTCATCCTCGCTAAAAGACCTGGCTGTCGATAGTTTCAGTCGTGAGTCTCAGTTGTGCCGTGTTTTCGTTACATTTGCCGTGCGCTGTAATGCGCACCGTGCTGCTTCGCGCCCCACGCACCTCAGCCGCCCAGCGGCATGATCCCAACCCGGGCCAACGGAATCTGCACGCAGCGCAGCGCCACGCGACCAGTGTGCGCCCCGGTCAGGTCCAGATAGCGCACATAATGGTCCAGCGCCGTGTGATACGCACCCTGCTGGAACGCGATATCACCCAGGCCCAGTTCTGCCGCCGCGTGCCAGGGATCGAGCGCCAGCACCTGGCGGAAGTCGGCTGCTGCCCTGTCGAGTTCGCCCCGCGCCAGGTACGCCAGCCCGCGCTGGTAGTGCGCGTCGTAAAATGTCGGCTCCAGCTCGTCGATCACAACACTGAAGTCCGCGATAGCCCGCTCGTAGTCTTCCAGCCCGGCCCAGGCCAGCCCACGCTGATAGTATACCCAAAATGGGCGTGGCAGATCGCGCACCAACGCCGTGTACTGTGCCGCCGCCAGGTGATCGCCGGGAGCAGGTAATTCGTCCAACCAGATATCGTCCCGCGCCCCATAATCACCCGGTGGCAGAAGATCGTCCGTCATGCTGTCCAGCGCTGTGCCCAGGTCGTCCGCCGCGCGCGCAAAGTCACCCCGCGCCAGGTAGGTGGTCCCGCGCGGGACCCGGTAAACGGCGGCATCCGGCAGCAGGTCAATGGCAGCCGAATAATCGGCGAGCGCGGCCAACTCATCC
>JAADYV010000483.1 GCA_010092855.1 Chloroflexota bacterium
CCGCAACCTGGGCCGGCCATTTTCGGTGTACAAAGGGGGGACTTCGAGTTTCCTCCAGGTGTCCCCCAACCCTTCTCGGCTTACGGGCCGGTCACGCCGTTGCCTGCAACGGACAGTCTCCCTCGCCAATGTTATGGAACGGTTTTCGCAAGCAGCACCGGCCGAACCCCTTACACCTGGTTAACCACTTACCGCAGAGTTGCGAGCTGGGAGCGTCACCCGCAAGTGCCTATCTATTCGTTCCTAACGTAGCCCCGTCAGCCCGGAGGCTGGTGGCTGAGGTTGGTCAGCATGGGGCCTGTGTTTCCACAAGCCCAGGTCCTTTAGACTTGGGTAGCTGACAACCTTATGCAACAAGTCCAACCCACGATGCAAATAGCTTATCACACTCGCTCGATTTTGCGTATTTATGCGAGGGTCGAATATCGCTGCTAAAATCATCTGGCGGCAGATCATCTCCTGTCTGATCCATTACACACTGGAAGGAACCCGCATGTCTGAATTGGACCTCAAGAGTATCAACACCATCCGCACCCTGTCGATTGACAGCGTGCAACAAGCGAATTCGGGCCACCCCGGGCTGCCGATGGGCGCGGCCCCGATGGCGTATGTGTTGTGGACACGCTTCCTCAAACACAACCCGGCAGACCCCGCCTGGCCAGACCGGGACCGCTTCGTCCTTTCGGCAGGGCACGGTTCCATGCTGTTGTATTCTTTGCTACACCTGACCGGCTATGACCTTCCACTGGAAGAACTGCAAAACTTCCGACAGTGGGACAGCCGGACGCCAGGCCACCCTGAATATGGCCTGACGCCGGGCGTTGAGACCACAACCGGGCCGCTAGGCCAGGGCTTCGGTAATGGCGTGGGCATGGCGCTGGCGGAAGCATTCCTGGCGGCGACCTTCAACACCGACACCCACACCGTCGTCGATCACTACACTTATGCGCTGGTCAGCGATGGTGACCTGATGGAGGGTATCGCGTCCGAAGCGGCATCCCTGGCCGGGCACCTCAAGCTGGGCAAGCTGATTTACCTCTACGACGACAACGACATTTCCCTGGATGGCAGCACGTCGATGGCATTCACCGAGGACGTGGCCCAACGCTTCGAGTCCTATGGCTGGCATGTGCTGCGCGTGGCTGATGGCAACGACCTGGACGCGATTGCTACCGCAATCACCGCTGCCCAGGCCGAAACAGAGCGCCCCTCCCTGCTCATGATCAAAACCGTGATCGGGTATGGCAGCCCCAACAAAAGCGGTTCATCCAAATCGCATGGCTCGCCACTGGGTGAAGACGAAGTTGCGCTGACCAAAGAAGCCTACGGCTGGCCGCAGGAACCCAGGTTCTTGATCCCCGACGAGGTGCTGGCACATCTCCGGCAGGCAGTCGAAGCGGGACAGTCTGCTCAATCCGACTGGCAAGTGAAATGGGATCAATGGGCGGCAGCGAACCCGGAAGAAGCTGCCCAGTGGCAGCAAATGATGTCTGGTGAGATACCAAAGGATTGGGACAGCGACATTCCGGCATTCGGCGACAAACCGATGGCCACCCGCAACGCATCCGGGGCCGTTATTAACGCGATTGCGCCACACCTCCCCGGCCTGATTGGTGGCTCGGCAGACCTGGACAGCTCCAACAAAACCTATATCAAAAGCTCGGCAGACTTCCAGGCCGGGCAGTACGGTAACCGCAACCTGCGTTTTGGGGTCCGCGAACACGCGATGGGATCGATCTGTAACGGCATGTTCGCGCACGGCGGCGTGATCCCCTACTGCGCGACGTTCCTGGTGTTTTCCGACTACCTACGCCCGGCGATCCGGCTGGCAGCGCTAAGCGAATTCGCGCCGATCTACGTTTTCACGCATGACAGCATCGGCCTGGGCGAAGATGGCCCCACGCATCAGCCGGTCGAACAGGTGATGTCCCTGCGCATGATCCCGCACCTGGAGGTCTTTCGCCCGGCAGACGCCAACGAAACCGCTGCAGCCTGGCGCTGTGCGATAGAGAACCGGCACCAGCCGACTGCGCTGGCCCTCACCCGCCAGAACGTCCCGGTCCTGGATGCACCCGGATTGGCCGAGGGTGTCGCGCGCGGCGCATACATCCTCTCCGAGGCGAACAGCGATATCGACGCTATTCTAATCGCCACCGGGTCCGAGGTACACCTCGCGCTGGAAGCCCAAAAGCTGCTGGCTGCCAAAGACATCCAGGTGCGGGTGGTCAGTATGCCGTGCTGGGAACGCTTCGAGCAGCAGGAGCAAACCTACCGTGACGAGGTGTTGCCCCCGACGATCACCACACGGGTATCGGTAGAAGCGGGCGTAACCGCGGGCTGGCAGAAGTGGATCGGTCTGCACGGTCAGGCCATCGGCGTGGACCGCTTCGGGGCATCCGCTCCCTATAAAGTGCTGTATGAGAAATACGGCCTGACAGCGGAACACATCAGCAAGGCCGTGCGCCAGGTCCTCGACCGCGCCTGATCGTGCTTGTTTGCTACACCTGGATTAACACCAGCGCGAGGCCAAACTGGTCTCGCGTTGTTTTTTGGGCTTTAATAGGGAACATAGAGTCGAGCGCAGAATAGTTGGCAATTCTACCGGAAAACGGGCATCTTCTCTGTTACAGGACCAAACCGGTTCGCAATGACCCAAATGGGTACCACAGGTACTGAGGCAAAAGCACGATGATGAAGGTAGATGTAATTCAGACCCTGCACGCAGCTTTCCCAGATTTGGACTCAGAGGCGTTAGAAAAGCTGTCGGGCTTGGTCAAGACTACAGTGTTTCCCCCCAATACGCTGATCTGCCGCGAAGGGGCCTACGAATATTTCTTCTACTTAATTGTCGATGGCGAAGTGGCCATTACCAAGCACTTTGAAGGCACCGAGGAACGTATTCTGCGGCACAGCGGGCCAGGTGATTTCTTTGGCGAAATGGCGCTCATTCAGGATGCGCCGCGTTCGGCCAATGTCCGCACCACGCGCGAAACCACGACGCTGGAATTTGACCGGAATGTGTTTAACCAACTTCTTGCCTCCAGCCCGGGGCTGGCGTGGCGCATTGTGCGCATTACATTCGACCGGCTGCGCTCCAATGACCAGACCGCGCTCTCCGACCTGCGCTCCGCCTACCAGACTCTGGCACGGTTGGACCAAGCTAAGTTGGACTTCATCGAGATTGCAGCGCACGAACTGCGCACCCCACTGACCGTCATCCAGGGCTATGCCGATGTGCTGCGCAATACCGGTGTCATCCAGACCACGCCATCGCTGGCCGAAGTGGTAGAAGGCATCGTTCGCGGCACCAGCCGTCTGCACGAGATCGTCAACGGAATGCTGGACATCACCAAGATCGACACCGAAACGCTGCAAGTGTCGCGCGTGCCGGTGCTGTTACAAAGCATCCTGGGCGAGTTGAAAAACTCGTTTTCCGATGCGCTGTCACAGCGCAATCTGACGGTGCACATCAAGCGCATCGGGGAAGTGCCCTATATCGAAGCTGACCCCAACATGATGTACAAGGTATTCTACCAACTGCTGGCCAATGCCATCAAATACACCCCAGACGAGGGCGAAATCACGATCACCTATTGGCAGACCGATGTAACCGGGATGGGGGAGGCGGTGGCCATCGTCATTCAGGATACTGGCATCGGCATTGATCCCGAACACCACGAGGCGATCTTCGAGAAGTTTTACCAGATCGGAGAAGTAGCCCTGCACTCCTCCGGCAAAACAGCCTTCAAGGGTGGCGGACCTGGCCTGGGGTTAGCGCTGGTCAAGGGTGCTGTTGAAGCGCATGGCGGCATGGTGTGGGTCGAGAGCGAAGGCTGCGACGAAGAGAAACTGCCCGGCAGCGCGTTTAAGGTCCTGCTGCCGGTGACACCCGCGATACCACCCGCCCCAACAGCCAGCTAAAGGGAACGTTCGCGCGCCAGAATTTCGCGCAAGAGCGTGCGGCGCGCAGTTCCCGCCAACGTTTCTAGGCGACGCACGCCCAGCGGGTCGATCTCCTCGCGCAGCAGGCGGATTTCTTCGGCGCTGGGCAGCGGTGTTTCGCCCAGGTCGGGTGCGATCTCTAGCTCGAAGCCCGTCTTGGCCTGGATACGGCGCAGCGGCACGTCCGCATGACACGACACCACCCGCATGCTGCCATTCGCCCAATCAAACTGCCCCAGGTCGCTGACCAGATAGCGAGGGCCACTGCCCCGCTTGCGCGCCGGGTGATGTCCCATGCCGCTCAACCAGTCCAGTTGGGGCACAAACACCGCCCGCGAATGGCGCGGCACGTACATATACATCTTTTCCGAAAAGACGGATACATCTGGAATGCCGCCCGCGCCGGGCAAGCGCAATCGTGGACGGGCATAATCCTTGCCGATGGCGATGTTGTTCGAGTTGCCATATGGATCAAGCTGCGCCGGGCGGAAAAACTCCTTAGGAGCGAAGGAGTGCAGCACATCCGCGACCGTCACCACAAAGCTGGCGTTGGCCATTGCCTTTCCCAGCCAGTATTCTTCGGTACGCGTGATGCTCAACGGAGCCCAATCCTGGACAACACCCTGTCCCACTGCCGAAGCAAAGGTAACGTTGGGGGCATGGGTACGAAAAGCAAGCATATACCCCGCTGCAACAAGCGGGGTAGCCAAACCATGCACCAGCATGTCACCGTCCTGTACCTGTCGGGCAACACACACTGCCATCAGTTCATCGACGGTATAATCGATGGAAGCCAAATCGGACATGCCCGTCAATCTCGACTGCTGCCGAAGACCACCATCGCCCAATACGCCAGGGTGAGTAGCGAGCTCAACAGCGCTGCCACGTAGGTAAATGCTGCTGCGCGCAGTACGGCCCGCGCACCTTGTTCATCCTGGACAGACGCGAGGAGGCCGGTGTTTTGCATTAGCTTCAATGCGCGGCGGCTAGCATCCAACTCGACCGGCAGCGTGACAAGCGTAAAGACGGCGACACCCGCAAACAAGATCAGGCCCAACACTGACAACCCGGTAAAGCCTATCACCAACCCTAGAATCATCAGGATGATCCCAAACGAGGGGCCAATCTGCGCGGCAGGAACCAGCATACTGCGCAGCGCCATCATGGGGCTGTTCTGTTGATCTTGCTGGACATGGCCAAATTCATGGGCCGCAATCGCCAGCGACGCTACCGACGGCTGCGTAGCTACATTAGGCGATAAGCGCACGGTCTTACTGGTCGGATCGTAGTGGTCGGACATTTGCCCGCGCGAGACTTCTAGCCCAACACGCGCCAAACCACCTTCACGCATGAGAATCTGGGCCACTTGCTGACCCGTAACACGCTTGGTGTTCGGTATATTACTCCATTTCTGATACGCATTGGAAATCCACGCCTGCGCGATGCCGCTAATCACCATCGTCGGCAGCATCACCATCAGGATATACAACGGATCGAAGAACATCTTTTCCTCTCCAGATGCCTATTCGCTTGGGAGCCTGTTTCGGTCTACAGATTCCCGTCAGCCTACTCTATACCCTCGTGATAAGAATCACATCAGAGGCAGCTTAGAAACGCATAGAACTCGATAGTCAAATGGCCAGCAGGCAGACTGGCAGCGAACTCAGGTCGGTCCACTGCCAGCGTCGGCGCACACATCTACCAGTAGCGCGCTTGTATTGTTCGACGCGCGGTTACTCAGCCGCCACCGGCTCTAGCTCGCCTTGCAATACTTCGATAGCGGCCTGAATCTGCGGGTCGTCGTCTTCCGGGCTTTCGATTTCGAACGGCACAATGATGTCCGGCGTGATGCCCACTTCACTCACCGAGGTGCCATTGGGCGTATACCAACGCGATATCGTGATGCGCACCCCGCCACCATTGGAGAGTTCGCGCCAGGTTTGAACCGAGCCTTTGCCAAAGGTGGGCATGCCGACAACAACCGCCCGATCCAGGTCTTGCAGCGCCCCGGCAACCAACTCTGATGCACTGGCGCTGCCCTCGTCCACCAGCACCACCATCGGTACATCCGGCGCAATGGCATTCCCCAACGCCTGGTAGGTGTGTTCCCGCCCCGGACCACGTTCGATGACCACCGGTCCTTCTTCGATGAAGACGCTGGCCACTTCGATAGACGTTGTCAGGTATCCACCGGGATCAGCCCGCACATCCAGGATCAGGCCGCTGCGGTTATTTACGTCCAACTCTTCAATCACGTTGCGCAACAGCACGCCTGTATCCAGATCAAACTGCACTAGACGGATGTAGGCGATGTCACCGTCAAGCATTTCGGAATACACACTGGGCGCAGTGATCTCATCCCGGATGACCTCGAACTCGAGGATTTCTGGCTCTCCAGGCCGCAAAATGCCCAGCAGCACCGGCGTGCCGGCAGGCCCGCGCACCAGCGCCACAATCTCGCTCTGGGTCAGGCCAGTGACATCGTCCCCTGCTACTTCAACGATCTGGTCACCAGGCCGCAAACCAGCCGCTTCAGCAGGCGATACTTCGATGATCGACACCAGTTCTAGGCCTCCAGTGTTTTCGTCCTTGCGCACCGTTGCCCCAATGCCCTCATAAGCTCCGCTCATGGCTTCGAGAATATGCGCGTAGGTATCGGGGTCCATGTAGTCGGTGTGCGGATCACCCAGTGAGGACAGCATCCCGATAATCGCGCCTTCCATCAGCGTCGTGTCGTCCAGATCACCCCCGTACTCAGCATGTAGCAAATCCCACGCAGCCCAGAATGGATCGAATAACTCCTCGATATCGACCGTTTCGATATCTTCATCATCCGTTGCTTCGATTTCGCCTTCGGGCAACACCTCATCATAGATGGCAGCAGGATCTGGGTCCTCAGACGCCTCAACCATCCCCACCAGGGCGGCCTTCATCAGCGTGTTATCGTCCAGGGGATCTACATAGTTATCGTGCAATAGATTCCAGGTTTCCCAAAACGGTCTGAACAGCTCCTGAACCGCGGGTGGTTGATCGCCTTGCGCCTGGACTAATTCATCAGACGAGCGCGAATTCAACACATAACCTGTAACCAAAACAGCCAACGCTAGCGCCAGCATAACGCCGAATGTGAACAAACGTGTGTGGGTACTAAACCGCCGCATAGATCTACTCCGTCAATAGTGCGTCTGTAATTCAATTATACGCATATTCCGCTGGGGTGAGGATAAGTAGTGTGTGAGACTCGCACTGGCTACTGCGCACAGGCCGCGACCTGGCACACATATTCAGCAAATTGTTCGCTGGCACAGGCGTCAATATACCGCAGCACTTCCTCACCATCTATCGGGTAGTGGGGATAACACGATGTTGGCCACGCCCCGCGTGGCGCATGGACAACGCCCGACACCAACACAGCAGGAATGTGGACATCTTCTGTCAGGGTCTCCACCACCTCTTCGGCAGTAATAATGGTCTGGCGCGAGATGGCGGCCAATTCGGGATCGATGCCCAGATTTTTGTTCAGCCGCGCGTTGCCGCGCCGGTCGGCAACCAGGGCGTGGATCACGGCCACGTCACATGTCACTGGCGGAAACGCCACCAACTCCTCTCCGCTGTAGGGATCGACCACCGTACGCACATCCGGGCGTAGCTGGAACATATCCGTCCCGATCCACGCCTGGGACGGGATAAACCCAACACCAGACAGCGTAGCCCGGATTCCAAGCGCCAAGCTCGCCTCAGTCTCCTCGATAACTTGAACCTCACCCCGGTTGACCCGGTGTGTAAACATGGGGGCCAGGCCAAACACCTCCAACCCGAAGTAGCAGGTTTGTATGCGGCTGATGTTCCCCGCACCGACCAGCAAATCGGACGCATAGCCCGCCGTAAAGCTCAACAGCGTCAAATCTGCTGGCGGGGCGGCCTGGCGCAGCAACTCATAGACAAACGCGACCGGACGCCGGTAAAGTAAGGTGCCGCCCAGACCCAGGGTATGGCCAGGTTCCACCAGTGCAACCGCTTCAGTCATGGAAAGGCGCACATCTCGCAGGGGGACAATGGTTGAAGCAGACATTCTTTTCCAATGCAGTTAAGCAATAGACAATAGTACAACCTTAACACGCCAGCGGCGCTGCACAAAAAAGCCAGCTTGCCGGGGCAAACTGGCCAGAGAATTATTGCCTATACAGCGCTCTAGCTATCCTTGCGCTGCTCCACCGGCACCCATTTTAGCTTGTCCGGCCCCACGTAGTTCCCACGCGGGCGGATAAGGCGGTTGTCGGCCCACTGTTCGATGATGTGCGCCGTCCAACCGGCAATACGCGACATCGCAAAGAGCGGTGTCATCATGTCTGTCTCAATGCCAACTGCGTCCAGTACAATGGCGCTGTAGTAGTCAACGTTCGGGAACAACTTGCGCTCGATAAAGAAGTCATCCTTGAGCGCCAAGTCTTCGAGTTCCTGGGCAATGTTGATCATGCCACACTTTTCCACTTCATTACACAACGCAATCGCGTGCCGCTTGAGAATGGTGGCGCGCGGGTCGGGTGCTTTGTAGACCCGGTGCCCGATGCCCATGATGCGGCGGCCTTTGCCCTTCACTTCGTCCTGGAACCACTGTTCGATGCTGGCAGCGCCGCTGACTTCACGGAACATGCGCATCGCGGCTTCATTGGCACCGCCATGCTTCGGCCCCTTGAGCGAACCGATCGCCGCCGTCACTGCGCTGTACAGGTCACCATCGGTGCTGGTCACCACGCGGCTGGTGAAGGTGCTGGCGTTCATGCCATGATCGGCCAGCAGCACCAGATAGACATTGATGGCGTCCACTTCGGTCTGGTTTGGTTCTTCGCCCTTGAGCATGTAGACGAAATTTGCGGCCAAGCCGAGGTCATCTCGCGGAGCGACTGGTTCCCTGCCAGTTCGGATGCGCGCCCAGGCGGCTACGATGGTGGGCAGCTTGGCGGTCAGGTGCATGGCTTTGCGGTAGTTCGCATCTTTGCTGTTGTCTTCTGCCGCCGAGTCGTGCAACCCCAACGCCGACACCGCAGTCCGAACCACCGCCATCGGATGCGCATTTAGCGGAAAAGCATTCATCGCCTGCAAGACTGACGCCGGAACCGACATATTCTCCACCAGCGTGTGGCGAAAACGCTCAAGCTGCACCTTCGTCGGCAGAGCGTTATTCCACAGCAAAAACACGACCTCCTCAAACGAGGCGTTTTCAGCCAGGTCGGCGATGTCATAGCCGCAGTAGGTCAACCGACCGACGTCTCCCTGTACCCGGCTTAAGTGGGTGTCGGCGATAACAATTCCCTCTAATCCTTTTGCCTGTTCTGTCATGTTGCGATTTGCTCCTTCATTCACATACGGACCTGTTCAACAGGTCATCCACGCCAAAACTCCCTTACGACATCCCAGGGCTGGTTTGTCCTGCTGGATGATGGGTGCCGTTCTGTTTGATAATGCCAACGTCCGATGGTAGAGTATAGCAGTATGGATATTTTGAAACCAAACCATTTTGCGAAATATCGATCATTCATGGTCAACTGCCCTGAATCGACGTATCATCTTATTAATGTGAATATTGTGCGAATACAGTTTGACAGTATTTAGCTTCTTCATGGAGGCACACCGTTATGGCAACACTGGTTACAACCGTAACCGAAACCCTACGCTACCGGGGCAAACTCGGCCAGTGGGCGTGGGTGTTACACCGGATTTCCGGTCTGGGCACGGTACTTTTCCTCATTTTGCATGTCGTAGATACCTCCTGGGCCGCTTTTGCGCCAGAGCAATATGAACAAGCGATTGCCGAATACCAAAGCCCGCTGTTTACCATCGGCGAGTTTTTCCTGGTGGCCTGTGTGGTGTACCATGCCATCAATGGGCTGCGTATTGCTGTGCTGGACTATAAACCAGAATGGTGGGGATTCCAGCAGCGCGCGATGCTTATCGTACTCGTGTTGACGGCAATCGTGCTGCTGCCGACCTTCATCGGCATGGCTGGTCACGTCATCGACCACTACAACGACGACCCAGAATTCGTCAGCATCGGCGAAATTCTGGAAACACAAGCCCAGTTCGTGATCGGGTTTGTGGTTATCCTCGTGGCTGCGCTAGCGCTCTCGGCGATATACGGTGCGATCAGCGGCAGCGACAAGGGGATGGAACTGCCCGGTAGGTTCGAGGCGACGCTGTGGTCGTTCATGCGCATCTCGGGCATTCTGATTCTGCCGCTGGTCTTCGGGCACCTGGCCATGATGCACGTCATCCAGGGTGTGTTTGATATCACCAGCACCGGCACAGTGGTCGGCACCGACATCAGCAACGCCAACGGCACTGCCGTCGAATTTGTGGGTGCGCGCTGGGACATGCTGGTAGCGGGCGTCGCCATCTGGCGCATTTACGACGGGTTGCTGCTAGCGCTGGTGGTCATTCATGGCTTCAACGGGCTGCGCTACGTGGTAAATGATTACGCGCACAATCCACTGTTTAACCGTGCCCTTAACTGGGCCATCATCTTTGGCGCGATTGCCCTGATCGTGGTGGGGATGGCCGCACTGCTGGCCGGTGTAGACGAAACAGCAGCAGAGACTGCTCGACAATTAATGGAGTAAGCAGGACGGAGTAAGCAAAAATAATGCAGACACACCAATTTGAAGCCATTATCGTCGGCGGAGGCGGTGCCGGATTAATGGCCGCCTTGTATGCCTCACGGGGAGCCAAAACCGCCGTCATCAGCAAGCTCTACCCCACACGTTCTCACACGGGCGCGGCTCAGGGTGGCATTGGCGCGGCGCTGGGCAACCTGGAAGAAGACCGTCCGGAATGGCACGCTTTCGACACCGTCAAGGGCGGCGATTACCTGGCCGACCAGGATGCCGCGCTGGTGTTGGCCGAAGGCGCCATCGAAGCCGTGATCGAACTCGAACACCTGGGC
>JAADYV010000089.1 GCA_010092855.1 Chloroflexota bacterium
CCAACCCGACCACGTATTCGCCACCGTCAATCTCGCGCACTTCCAGGTCGGCCACGTCGATGCCCTTGCCGCGCGCGAACCCCTGCGCCGCTTTGGTGGGATTCCCGTCGGCGTCAAATGCGCGTTCGGCGGGTGGCCCCTTGGCCAATTCTTCCTCGTCACGCTGGCGGAGCGCCACGTTTTTGACATGAACGACCAGGCGGCGCGGTGTGCCCATGACGCGGATGCCTTCGTGATCCAGGCGCAGGTCGTCGAACAGGACCGGCACCACCGTTTCCAACTGGACCAGCGCATCCGATAGATCGCTTGACGGCAACTCCTCGGTGCCGATTTCGAGCAGAACATCAGCGGGACCGGTCGGCGCAGTGAGCGGCAGATCGCGCGGGATACGCAGCGTGATCTCTTCGACATCCAGCGATTCCATCAGCGGGTATTCCAACTGCTCACGCTGTTCGGCGTAGGCGCGAGCAATATGGCGCGTCATATCGCGCATCCGGCGGAAGTAGGATGCACGCTCGGTCACACCAATCGCACCGCGTGTATCCAGAATGTTGAACAGGTGGCTGCACTTCAGCACGTAATCGTAGGCAGGTATCACCAGCCCGGCTTCCAGCGCTTTCTCGAATTCCCCCTCGTACACGTCGTAGGTTTGCCGGATGCCGTCCACGCTGGCCACTTCGAAGTAGTATTTGCAGTAGTCGATCTCGCTTTGCAGCCGCAAGTCAGCGTAGGAGACATTCGGGTTCCAGTCGATGTCCCACACGGCGGACTTGCCTTGCAGCGCCAGAACGATCCGCTCCAGGCCATAGGTTAACTCAACGCTGACCGGCTCGAGCGTCAGACCGCCTGCTTGCTGGAAGTAGGTGAACTGGCTGATCTCCTGCCCGTCCAGCCAGACTTCCCAGCCCAACCCCCACGCACCCAGCGCCGGGGATTCCCAGTTGTCTTCCACAAAGCGAATATCGTGCTGGCGCGGGTCGATGCCCAGTGCTTCCAGGCTGTCCAGGTAAAGTTCCTGGGGATTGCCGGGATCTGGCTTGAGAATAACCTGGTACTGGTAAAACAACTGCATCCGGTTGGGGTTTTCGCCGTAGCGCCCATCGTCGGGCCGCACGCTGGGTTCCAAATAGCCCACGCGCCAGGGTTCCGGCCCCAGCACGGCCAGCAGTGTCGCCGGGTTACCGGTCCCGGCCCCCAACTGTACGTTGTACGGATGCCAGATGATACAATCGTGGTCGCGCCAAAACTGGTGCAGCTTGAGAATCACGTCTTGAAAAGATAGCGGCTTGGTCATCAGTCCAGCCCTCGGTGGATTGGTGGTTTGAATACGCGCGGCGCATTATAACACAGCACGGGCAGCCCAAAAAACTCGTTTAGGTACGTATTATGCAGTAGACGTCCGGTTTGAAACTAAAGGGAGGAACTCTATGCATCGTTCACGGATTTTGACCCTTGTGCTGGCCCTTTTGGTGGCGCTGCCACTGGTGATGATTGCCGCTGCCCCGACTCAGGCACGCACCGTTGACGAAGACGCCATTTTCGCCCTGGTTGACGCCATGGAGGATGCCGTACTCGCTGCCGATGCCGAGGGCTACCTCGCGCTAGTGGACCAGTCCGATCCCGTGTTTGCGTTGGAGCACACGCGCTGGGTCGAAGATTGGGCGGATGGCGACCTGGTCGAAGCGTATGATCTCACAGTGAGCAACATCACTGTAACTGGCGACGAAGCACAGGCCGATCTCACGGTCGAGTGGGCGGTCACCACGTTGCTCAGCACCATCGTAGCCAGCTACCCGGTACGTTTCACGCAGGATGAAGCGGGCACCTGGTATTATGCGGGCGAGGACTGGGTCACGCTGGAAGGTGATGGCTTCTTGATCCGCGCCTTCGCCGGTCAGGAAGACATGGCTGCCGCGATCAATGAATTTCTGCCAGACGTGTACGACTATACCACCAGCAGCCTGGATTATGTGCCGGATGTCGTGCTGGAGATCAAGCTCTACCCGGATGAATTTTCACTGGGAGCCAATGTGCTGCTCAGCCTGCCGCCGATTGCAGGCTGGACTGAACCGGGCGAAGCGATCAAAATGCTGGCGCGGAACGAAGGCCCCTCACCCCGTGTCTTATCCCATGAAATGGTGCATTTCCTGACGTTTGAGATGGCCGATACCTCACATGGGGCTTTCCCCTGGTGGGTCGAGGAGGGCATCGCTGAATATGTGGCGTCTGCTTACTGGCGCGAAGGCCAGATCGAGCAAACGCTGTGGTGGGTGCAGGGGCAATCCATGCGGGGTGACTTCCCGGCGTGGGAGACGCTGGCCAACTTCGAAGAAACACCCTACGAGGACTGGCAATACGTGTATCCGGGTGGTTTCGCGTTTGTGTACTACCTGACCGAAACCTATGGCCCGGAACTACGCAACGACTGGCTGTGGGCGATGGCCAGTAATATTCTCATCGACTCGGCCACGATGACCGTTTTCATGATCAGCTTTGATGACCTCGATGCTGCTTATCAGGAATGGCTTGCGGTCTACGAGAGTTGATGGCATTGGTGGGATTGGATTCAGTGGGGCGGGTGCTCATCCGCCCCGTTGTTGGTTGTTCAGGAAAGCTTCGCGCGTGATGGTGTAGCAGGGCAGATCGGTGCCGTAAGCCTGGAGCAGTCCCTGGTTTTTCATGCCCAACTTGATCATGACCCGCTCGGAGCCGGTGTTCTCCGGCACGAATACGGCCACAATGCGATCCAGTCCGCGCTGTTCGAATCCGAAACGCAGCGCGGCGCGCGCGGCCTCGGTCGCCAACCCCTGGCCCCAATACGGTTTGGCCAGGACGTAGCCCACTTCGATATAGGGTGTGTCGGGGATGTATTGCAGCCCGCAGTGCCCAATCAGCGTGTCATCGGCCCGTTGGATCACCGCCCACAAACCCAGGTCGTGCTGCTGCCAGGAAGCGGTGAAATGCTGCACGGCTTTTTCTGCTGCTTCGAGCGGTCGCGGTTCACCGCCGGGCAAATAGCGCATCACGTCGGGATCGGAAAAAACAGCGGCATGGTATGCCGGAACGTCATCCAGCGTAAACGCACGCAACCGCAGTCGCGCCGTTGTGATCTCCGGCACACTCACGACTCGGCGCTGCCCCGGTTCCGATTCAGCAGGTGATCCAGGCCCACAAACAGCACCACGATCACAATGCCCACAATCAGGAGCGCTTGCCAGAACGATATGTGCACCAACACCACGAACCGGAGCCGGGACAGCAGAAAATACAACACCACTCCGGCCACCAATGCTAACAGCAACCAACGGGGAAAGCGCTGCATTTCACCCTCATTCCTCAAACACCGAACATCACATGAGCCAATTCGCAAGTCCAGCGTACCTTGCTCATCCCCCTGCCACAGCCCCAGTTTCAGGGGGTGCTGATGATGTTCACGCCGGGGATATCCACCGCATCATTGGCCAGGACTGCCTCAGCATCCGCGTCGCCGGCCAGGCGTGTCAGCAAAAACGCAGTGGCGAAGTGGTTGATCAACGGGCGCACCTCGTCTGCGGACCACACCGGGTCGGCAAGGTCGAAGGGCAGGTTGGCAAAGATGAGGTGGTCCGCACCGTCAAACGTGACCAACGCCCGGCTAGCGCTGCCGACACCCTCATAAATCATGTACGCATCGCGTCCAGGGATCGTTGTGGCATCCGCTGTACCAACCTGAATCATGGCCGGAACGGTCAGGGCCGCGAGTCCATCCTGGCCAAAAGCCGGACCACCAAACGGGGCCAGCGCGACAATCGCCTTAATGCGCGGATCGGTGGTCGCGGGCCACAGGCCGGTGGGTGTGTCATCCAGGCCGCGTGCTTCGGCGATATCACCGGCAAAAAAGCGCAGGAAACACGCCGCGAATGTCACCTCAGCCGGGGCCGGTTCAACTCCGAAAGGAGGTTCTGCCGCCGGATCATATGTCACCAGCCAGGGATCACGGCACCATTCTGCCGATCCTGCCATGTCGAGACGTGCTCCGCCTGCTGCTACTGCCGTATACCCGCCGAAAGAATGCCCGATCACGGCCACCTGGTCTGTGTCCACCAGCCCCACCAGGAAACTGCCTGCGGGTGACGGATTAGCGGCGAAGTCGATCAGGCGAATCACTTCTAGTGGCCGGTCGGCAAAGCTGCGGGTGATGCCGCCCACTGCATCCACACCATCCCCGGAAACCGACTGCAACGCGCTGTGGTCCAGGCTCAGGCCGTTCTGCACCAATTCGCTAATCGCGCTATCGTCCAGGTCGGCGATACCCGACCACAGGTCGAACAGCGTGCTGCCAGGGTGATCGGCGGCCATGACCACAACCCCGTAGGAGGCCAGGTGTTCGGTCAGGAAGGTGCTCTGGTTGCGCCACCCACCCAGGCCATGCGAAAAGATCACCAGCGGGTAGGGTACTGCTGCCGTATCAGGAGCCGCATCGCGCAACGCGAAACCATCAATAGTCCAACGCCCGCCCCAATCGTATCCCGTTGAAGCCGGACCATTTTCAGGTTCCAGCGCCGGGTACCATACTGTCACTGTCAGTGGGTGGTCCGCGTCCTCGGTCACCAGGTCGCGCACGCCCACCGAATACGGCCCCGGCAGGGCATATCGTGGCAAATTCGAGTCCTGGGCTTGCGCGGCAGTCGCCAGCGGCAGCACCGCCAACACGAAACAGAATACGACCAAAACTACAGTCCGACGTTGCATCGGAATATCCTCCTCATACGGACTTGTTCCACGCCCAACACCAACTACAGGTTCTCGCGCCGGAGCCGCTTGAGGAATTCGACGCTTTGCAGGCGCTGCTCCAGCAGGTAGGTGATATAGGCCAACAGCAGACGTTCCAGGTTGCGATGCAAGCTGGTCCCCAGGTTCAGCACGCGCACAACGTCCCAGGTGCGGGTTTGCAGATAGCGCAGCGTTTTGAGCGTATCCAGCGAGATTGGAAGCCCGCGATCCAACCCGGCGTGGTGCTGCGGACAAATCACACCGCCATCTACCACGCTGAAAAACTGGTCCTGGGGTTCGAGGTCTTCGTGTCCGATCACACATTCGTGCAGGGACGGCGCGAACCCGGCCAACCTCAACAGTGACATCTCGTAATAGCGGGCAACCAGGCGCAGATCGACATCAGAGCACAGCCAACCCAGTGCATCCACCAGCAGGTCGAATTCGGCCCGGCCTACGTCAGCTTCGGCGGTGAACCGGTCCAACAATTCCACCAGGTGGTTAGCATAGGTACCGCGCAGCAGGTCTTCACGCAGGGGGAGAAATGGTTCGACCGTTTCCGCCTGGGCGATGACGTGCAGCTCGCGCCCGCGCGAGATCAGCATATCGACCAGGGTGAACAACTCCACATGGCCGGTGCTGCGCGCGATGGGCTTGCGCACCCCTTTGGCGATGGCGCGTAGTTTCCCATGCCCTGGCGTAAGAACCAGCACCAGGCGATCCGCTTCGCCAAAATCCTGCCGCTTGAGGACAACGGCGGGGGTACGAAACGAACGCTCAGGTCCCGGCATCAGTCGGTTGAGGCTCCTGTCCGTCAGCCAGCTTTTTCGGACCAAAACCCAACGGCAGTAAGGAAGTCACCGGCCCTTCCCAGACGATTTGGCCATCGGCCTGGGCCACGATCACGATGATCTCCGGATTGAACTCGTAGAGCACCTGGCGGCAGATGCCACATGGCGAAGCGCCATTCGCGGTAACCACTGCTACCACGGACAGATCGCGGTCACCTTCGCTCACGGCCTTAAAGACGGCGGTGCGCTCCGCACACACCGTCGCGCCAAAAGTCGCGTTTTCGATGTTGCAGCCGGAATAAATCGCGCCCACCGAAGTCAACACTGCTGCGCCAACGGGAAAGTGGGAATAGGGGACGTAGGCCCGGTCACGCGCCGCCAGCGCGGCGGCGATCAAGTCGCTGCGCAGTGTTTCAGTCAAAAGCGGAGCCTTATTGTTGCTCATACACCCTCATGACCACCAGTCCATTTTGAAGGCCCACAAAATGCTGTGGGAATCCCACAGTGCTATCGTGGGGGGCAGAGTATAGCAGAGAACGAACGCAGTCGCACAGTATTGACCCGCTATTTTCCGCTATTTCGAGCCTAACGCCACCATGACTGTTGACAGTCCATTCACGAACAGTATAATTTGGCTCGATAACATCAGCAGCGGCGCAATCGCGGCGCAACACAAAACACCATATCCTCTACACTGCGAGGTCAAGATGCAGATAGTGCGCATTGCCTGGAAACGCTGGCAAATCATTGGGGAAGCCTTCAACGACTTCCTGGCGCGGTTGATCGCCGTTTTGTTCTACTTTACGATTCTAGTCCCGTTTGGGCTGGGGGTCCGCTTGCTTAGCGATCCGCTCCGGCTCCGCAAACCAGAAACGCATTGGCTGGAGCGCGCTCCGGTTGGCACCAGCGTGGACGACGCCCGGAGGCAATTTTAGCGCATGAATATTCTGGGGATTTCCTGCTATTACCACGACTCGGCGGCGGCCTTGCTGCGGGATGGCGAACTGGTCGCCGCCAGCATGGAAGAACGGCTGACGCGCAAAAAGCACGACAACGGCTTTCCAGCCCAGGCCATCGACTTCTGCCTGAAACAAGGCGGCATCAACGGCCCGGACCTGGACTATGTCGTATTCTATGAAAAACCGATGGTCAAGATCGGGCGCATCTTGCAGACCGCGCTGGGCACGTTCCCCCGTTCGTGGGACTTCTGGCGCGAAGCCGTCACCGCCTATGTCAGCGAAAAGTTCTGGATCAAAAGTAAGCTGCAAACGCATCTTGGCGTGCGGGCGGAGCAAATTCTGTTCTGCGATCACCATATGTCCCATGCGGCCAGCGCGTTTTTCGCATCGCCGTTTGAAGATGCTGCCGTGATCACAGTCGATGGCGTGGGCGAGTGGACAACAACCACGATGGGTCACGCCACTGCCAACTGGAATGGGAATGGCGAAAACAAGATCGACCTGTTCTGGGAGCAGCGTTTTCCGCACTCCATCGGGCTGTTGTATTCAGCGTTCACGGCCTTTTTGGGCTTCCGCGTGAACAACGGCGAATACAAGGTCATGGGCATGTCGCCTTACGGCGAACCCCGCTATGTGGACAAAGTGAAGCAGGTCATCGCGTTGAACAGCGACGGCAGCTTTCACTTGAATATGGACTATTTCTCCTACCACTATTCGGCAGAACACAGCTACAATGACCGGTTCCTCAAGCTGTTCGGCGAGCCGCGCATCCACAGCAGCGACTTCTTCACCGCCAAAAGTGATCCCAGCCGGACCGGGGAAACTGAAGCGCTGGAACGCAACCAATACTACGCCGACATCGCCAAGAGCATCCAGGTGGTCACGGAAGAAGCGCTGATCAACATGGCCAACGCCGTGCACGCGCGCACCGGCTCTAAGAAGCTGGTGATGGCCGGCGGGGTGGCGCTCAACAGCGTCGCCAACTACAAGATTCTTCAGCAAACGCCGTTCGAGGAAATCTACATTCAGCCTGCGTCCGGTGATGATGGCGGCGCGCTGGGTGCGGCGTTGTGGGCCTATCATCTGGTGCTGGGCCAGCCGCGCAAAATGGTCATGACCCACACCTACTATGGCCAGGAATACGGTGATGACCAGATTCGCGCCTTCCTCGACAGCGAGGGCATCCCCTACGAACACTTCGCGGACGACGACAAACTGCTGGACCGGGTCGTGGACGCGATTGTTGACCAGCAAGTTGTCAGTATCTTCCAGGGGCGCTACGAATGGGGGCCGCGTGCGCTGGGGAACCGCAGCATCCTGGCTGATCCGCGTCGCACTGAAATGAAGGACATCGTCAACACCAAGATCAAGTTCCGCGAACCGTTCCGGCCTTTTGCGCCGGTGGTGCTGAAAGAACGGGCTGGGGAGTTCTTCGACTTCCCCAACGTGGCCGACAGCCTGCCGCCGCGCTTCATGTTGATGGTCAGCCCGGTCAAAGAAGACAAGCTGGGTGTGGCCCAGGCTACGACACACGAAGGCGGTACCGGGCGGCTGCAGACCATTGATCACGACACCAACCCACGCTATTATGAAGTCGTGCGCCGCTTTGGTGAAGCCACCGGCGTGCCGATTCTGCTCAACACATCGTTTAATCTGCGCGGCGAGCCGATTGTCGGGTCCCCGGCAGATGCCTGGTGGACCTTCCGCAACAGCGGCATCGACCACCTGATGATCGGGTCATTCCTGGTCAGCAAGAATTCGGAGTAAGACGCATGACTGAACAAAACATGCCTGAAACAACACCTGAGACCACACCAGCCACGACCCGGCAAGGGCCGGGAATGCTGGCGGGGATGAAAACCCGATTTGGCATTCTGGGCGAGCTGTTCGCGTTTCTATGGGCAGCGAAAATGTGGTGGCTGATTCCGATGGTAGTCGCGCTGATCGTGTTCGCCATCGTGATCGCGGTGGGCGGCGCAGGTGGCGGCGGCCCGTTGATCTACACCCTGTTCTAAGGAAACGAGTACATTATGAGTGACTGGTTGATCGTCGTGTTGATCGGCGCGGCATGTGGCGTTTTGCTGGGCATCAAAGTCGCGCGCGATTCGCGGACCAAAGAAACGGTGCGCGGCGGGACCGGGGCGGACGTGTTCCACTACCTGGCCAGCGCTAGCATGAGCAGCACACTGCCCTTCATCATCGCCGGCATCGTGGTAGGGTTGCGGTTTGTGGTGCTGTTTGGGACAGCAGTGGGTTTCCTGGCGCTAACCATGACCTGGCTGCTGCTCTACGCCAGCATCGAGCAGAATGCTCCGGCGGGCGCAGACGAGCACCGTGTCCTGGGTGAATAGTATTCGTCTGCACAGATCCGGATTAACTCAAATCCGTTGACATACAAAAGAGCCGGTTTACCCGGCTCTTCAAGTTGGTAATGGTCGTTGTGGGAAAGCTGCGCTGCGGCAGTTTTGAGGACCCGGCCTAAAGATCGTCCAGACGTCCGTTGTCCAACGCGATCTGAAAGGCGCGCCCAACCAGCAGCAGTTCGGTAACCCAGTTGGCCAGGTCTTCCTCAACGTCATGTTCGTCCAGCGCTTTGGTAACCGACTCCGGCATGTCGATCAGGACTTCGGTGGTCAGGCAATGCAAAGCCTGCCAGACAGCATCCCGCGATTCAGGTGGATCACCATCCATGATTTCTTCGTACCAGGCGGCGATGATGGGATGCACTTGGGCACAAGCCGATCCTTCGGTGAGTTGTTCGTTGGCCAGGTCTTCAAATTCATCCAGCCATTCCGGATTTTGCTTTTTCCGTTTTTCGTCCATGGTTAGCAAAGCCTCCTGGTACAATTGTTCCATCTCAAATTAGAGTGTATCATCTCACCCGGCGAACGGCCATGTTTAAGACTGGTCCATGAGCTGCGTCATGGTCCACAGGGCCTGAGCCGCCCGTTCAACCGTCTGCGGCTCGATGGCGTGAATTGTATCGCTGTTCTGCCGCCAGTTGGGAAGCAAGCCTGTCACTCGGTCATAAGCCATCAACGCCACCGCGCGCAGGTCGCGGTCTCGTAGCAATGACACCTCGTCAAGCGTCAACACTGCCTTGCCCATCAAGCCCAGGTCAG
>JAADYV010000484.1 GCA_010092855.1 Chloroflexota bacterium
ATAATCCGGAACAGTTTTTCCGGCACCATGTAGTCGAATTTGCGCACCATTGCTCGCTGTTGGTAAACCGGGTATAGTCTGCATCCTATACACTAGGTTTAGAAAGAACTACACATGTCGCTCTCAGGCGGAAACAAGCCCGACAGCTCAGCATCTGTCCCAACCAACATCCTAACTGCGCAGCCTGCCGGACGGTCTAAGGTTGGTTTCGAAACGGTGTTGGGGCCCAGTGTCACGCTTAAGGGCGACTTTCGCAGCCAGGCGGATGTGCGGTTGGACGGCACCTTTGAGGGTACGCTAGAGATTGACGGCAACGTGTTGATTGGCGAAAGCGCCAAGATTACGGCAGATATCTACGCCAGGAATATCTCGATTGCGGGAGCCGTGCGGGGCAACGTGAGTGGCCACAAAGTGCAGTTACTGCGTACCGGGCGGGTGTGGGGCGACATCAATGCCACCGCTATTGCCACTGAAGAAGGCGCGTTTATTGAGGGCAAAGTAACCATGATCGCGCACGATGCTGCTCAAACTTTCGACCCGGATGCGCTGCCACTACCTGACGAATTGGATATCCCGTAGGCTGTAAGATCAGTTCGTTGTGCCCCAATCCACTGTGAAGTGCTTTGCTGGCCTCACCGACTTGATGTTATAATTTCTTTAGTCGTTTTATGGAGTTTTAGGGCACGTGATGTTCCAGGGGCAGGTTCATGATTAGAGTTAACATTGATAGTATCCGGGTCAGTTTGATGTCACATTTGCGGGTGGTTATTCTCAAGGACCCGGAAAGTGGACGCTATCTGGCGATCTTTATTGGCCCGTTCGAAGCTGAAGCAATTGCCATCAAGCTCCAGGGGCAGACGATTGAGCGCCCGCTTACGCATGATCTGCTCAAGACCGTTATCGGTGAGTTGGGCGGACGGGTGCGGCACATTGTCGTCAACGATTTGCGGCAAGATACGTTTTTTGCGCGGATCGTGATTGATCACAACGGCCAGACCTACGAGGTCGACGCCCGGCCCAGCGACTCGATTGCGCTGGCGGTGCGGCTGGAGGTACCCATCTACGTCGAAGAGGCGGTGATGGACCGGGCTGCCATTATGCCCGACGAAGAGGTGGACAGCGAATCGTTGGACAGTCTTGAGGTGCGTGGTCCTGGGGAAGAAAGCCGCCTGAGCGTGTTTGAAGATTTTGTTGATTCGCTCGACCTTGACGATCTGGATGACGAAGAAGACGACTAAAATCCTTTCATCTGTACAACCACAGCGGGGCCACTCCTGATGAGTGCCCCGTTTTTAACTTGTCTACCTGGTAATTTCTACCACCGTTCTTGACAGGGTAAACCAATCAACTATGAGCCAGCAGGACGTTCGCCCTGATCGCATGGCCCCCCACAGTGTCGAAGCTGAGGAGGCGGTGCTGGGGTCGATTTTGATCAACCCCGAAGCGTTGTTTGATGTCGCGGCGTTCCTCCAGCCAGACGACTTTTTCATTGTGCGCAACGGGTGGGTGTGGGAAGCTATCATGAACCTGCACCACAATGACGAGGAAATCGACAACCTGACGGTGATCGAAGAACTGCGCCGCCAGGAACGCCTGGAAGAAGTCGGCGGCCCGGCCTACATCACCTACCTGATCAATCATACCCCGTCGTCCATTTATGCGGAGGCGTATGGCCGCATCGTGGAACGAGCGTCGTTGCGGCGGCGGATGCTGACGGCAGCCAGCGAGATCGCTCAGTTGGCGCACGAGGAAAGCGCCGATATCAACGAGGTGATCGACCGGGCCGAATCGGCGTTGTTCAACGTCACCGAGCGGCGGCTGCGCAAAGAACTGGTGCCGCTCGATGCCGCCATCAGCGAGTATTATGATCGCATCGAGGGGCTGTATGGGCGCGGCGAGGATTTGCTAGGCGTTCCCACCGGCTTTATGGACCTGGATGACCTGTTGGGTGGCCTGCAAAAGTCGGACCTGCTGATCGTGGCCGGGCGGCCCGGTATGGGCAAGACCTCGTGGTTGATGAGCGTGGCGCTCAACGCGGCGCGCGCCAAGGCGCGGGTAGCCTACTTTAGCCTGGAGATGGGCAACGAGCAGATCGTGCAGCGCCTGATTTCGTCGGAAACCGGGATCAGCACCCACAGTCTGCGCCTGGGTGACCTGAATGAGCGCGAGTGGGCGTTGTTTGTCGAGGCGGCAGGTAACCTTAGCAAACTGAAGGTCAACCTGGACGATACGCCGGTCCTGACGCCGCTGCAAATGCGAACCAAGTGCCGCCGTTTGCATATGGACACCGGCCTGGACGTGGTCATGGTGGACTATCTACAGTTGATGACGGGTGGGATCGGGCGCACGGATAACCGCGTGCAGGAGATCAGCTATATTTCGCGCAGCCTGAAGCAACTTGCGCGCGAACTCAACGTGCCAGTGCTGGCCGCGGCTCAGCTGTCGCGTGCGGTCGAACAGCGCCAGGACAAGCGCCCTCAACTCTCGGATTTGCGCGAGTCCGGGTGCCTGGCTGGTGACACGTTAATCGATTTGGCCACTGGTGGCCATACGCCGCTCATTGTGCCTATCCGCGAACTGGCGGGTCAGGCCGAGTTTGGTGTACGCTGCCTGGATACACACTCCGGGCAGTTGACGGTAGGAACGGTGTCTAATGCGTTTTGTACCGGCGTCAAGCCCGTCTTTCGTCTAACCACCCGGCAAGGGCACGCTATCCGTGCAACGGCCAACCATCGCTTCCTGACCAGGCTCGGTTGGCGGCGGTTGGACGAGTTGGCCCCTGGCGAGCGTATCGCGTCTGGTGAGTACACTGGGTCCGGTGATCGTTCTGGCCCGCGCGCACCCCGATATCATAGTTGGGACCGGGTGGCATCGGTTATCCCCGACGAGGTAGAACCGGTCTACGATCTGACTGTGCCAGGGCCGAGTAACTTCGTGGCCAACGGTCTGGTGGTGCACAACAGCATCGAGCAGGATGCGGACGTGGTGATGTTTATCTACCGCGATGAGGTTTATAATGATGACACGGACCGGCCTAACCAGGCGGACATCATCGTCGCCAAACACCGTAACGGTCCCACCGGCGTGGTGACGCTGTTTTTCCGCAAAGAACTCACCCAGTTTGGAAACCTGCGCAAGAGTGATCTTGATCTGGCTGGATTTTAGGTAAGGCGTAATGAAGGCATTTAACGGTTTTCCACCGGGCAAGCTCTATACCACCACCGTGCCCAACCTGTTCTTCAGCGAGCTGCTGCCCGCGATTGATGACCTGGTGGAACTCAAACTGACGTTGTACTGTTTTTGGGCGCTTCAGCAGCAAGAAGGCGAATACCGCTACCTCATCCAGCGCGAAGTGCTGGACGATGAGTTGTTCCTGCGCGGCATTGACGACGATTCCGCAGCAGCAACACAAGCGGTGACCGCAGCCTTTGCGAAAGCGACGGCACGTGGCACACTGCTGCATGTCACCGTCGAGAGTGTGAATGGTCCAGAAGACCTGTACTTTATGAATACGCCGCGTGGTCGCAATGCCGTGCAGGCGGTCGAAGAGGGCCGGTTCGAGTTTGGCGGGCGCGATTGCCCCGTCGCGCTGATTATCGAGCGACCCAATATCTATGCGCTCTACGAACAGAACATCGGTCCGCTGACGCCTTTGATCGGTGACGAACTGCGTCAGGCTGAAACTGACTATCCGGCAGCCTGGATCGGAGAAGCGATCCAACTGGCCGTAGAGCGCAACAAACGCAGTTGGCGCTACATCGCGGCGATTCTCAACCGGTGGCAGACGGAAGGAAAGGACGACAGTGGACACGCTCGACAACCATCTCAAGCGGATCGCTACCGGTATGTCCAGGGGGAATTCGCGGACCGTGTCGACTACTGAGTCGGGTGCGGGTGCTGCCGAAACTTGCGCCATTTGTGGTGGTATGGGCTTTGTGACGCGCGCCGTGCCGGTAGGCCATCCCGATTTTGGTAAGGCATTTCCGTGCGTGTGCCAGCAGGACGCCCTATTAGAACGGCAGCAGGCACGCTCCCGCGCTTTGAGTAACCTGGACGTGGTGGCGGACAAAACCTTCGACACCTTTTTGCTTGAACTGCCAGGGCTGAACGATGAACAGCGTTCGGTTTTGGCCGTAAGTTTTGACCAGGCGCGCAGTTACGCTCAAAATCCGGACGGCTGGCTGCTGTTTCAGGGCAACTATGGCAGCGGCAAAACGCACCTGGCGGTGGCCATTGCAAATTTCCGGCTGGCGCTGGACGAGCGGGTGTTATTCATCACCGCGCCAGACCTGCTAGATCACCTGCGCTCTACGTTTGCTCCGGGCGCTGAGCTGGACTACGATGCGCTGTTTGAGCGTGTGCGAACGTTTCCGCTGTTGGTGCTGGATGACCTGGGGGCAGAAAGTCCAACGGAGTGGGCGCAGGAGAAGCTGTACCAGTTGATCAACCACCGCTACATGCACCGGCTGGCAACCGTTTTCACGACCAACGTCGACCTGACGCGCATTGAGGCGCGCATCCGCAGCCGCCTGACGGATCGCAACCTGACGCAGATCGTCAACATGCCACTGCCCGATTTCCGGCGTGGCGATGCCGGCAGTACCCCCCACAAGCTGGCCGATATGACGCTGTACCAGGATATGACATTTGATACGTTCGACCCGCGTGACAACTTGCCCGCCGACGAACGGCGCAATCTGCAGAAAATCTACGAGGTGGCGCTGGGATACGCCCGCAATCCGGAGGGCTGGCTGGTTTTTATTGGCGAGCATGGCAGCGGTAAGACCCACCTGGCGGCGTCGGTGGCCAACTACCGTCTGACGCTGGGTGAAAAGGTGTTTATGGTCTCTGCGCCGGACCTGCTCGACTACCTGCGGGCTGCATTTGCCCCCCACGCCGAAACGACGTTCACCGAACGCTTCTACGAGATACGCTCAGCCCCGCTGCTGGTGATCGATCACCTGGATTTGCACAATGCGTCGTCATGGGCGCTGGAAAAGATGCGCCAGATCGTGGACCATCGCTACCTCGCCAAACTGCCCACGATTTTCACCACAAACCAGTCGCTGGAAGAACTGGATCCCCTGGTGCGCAGCCGACTGATGGATGCTCGACGCTGTCATGTGTTGGGACTGCTGGCCCCGGACTATCGTGGGGGCGATATGCCCGCCACGCGCCGTCGCTAGCCCAAAACAGCACGCACAAAAAACCCGGCTGGAGTGCACACCGGGTTGAAAAGGTATGTGTCCGTTAGTTCTTCGCACGCGAGATTATGTACGCTCACCAAGGCGGCGTTCGCGGCCCTGCAGCAGATTGACGATGTTGGTTCGGTGGCGGACGAACACCATCAGTGCGATCAGCAGGTAGAGGCTGTAAATCGGTTCCAACGAGCCGAATAGCGCCAAACCGGCGAAGGCCAGGGCAGACAGCGCCATCGCCGTCAAGCCACCCAGCGATACGTAGCGCGTGATCAACACAATTGCCGTTGCCAGGGCCAGCACCACTGCCACCATCAGCGTCGGGGCCAGCAGGATTAGTGTCCCGCTGGCAGTGGCCGCGCCTTTGCCGCCGCGAATCTTGCCCGTGATCAACGTGGCCAGCACCGACCAATTGTGTCCTGCAACCACCGCCACTGCGCCCAGCATACTGGCGACAGCCTCATAGCCTGGCAGCATCCAGCGCGCCAGGACGACAGCCAGAATGCCCTTTAGCCCATCCAGCACCCACACCAGCGCGCCATACTGAATCCCGCACGCGCGGGCGACGTTGTTGGCTCCCATGTTGCCGCTGCCAACCTTGAAGATGTTGACGCCCTTTGTTTGCGCCACCAGGTAGGCATTGGGCACTGAACCAATGATGTACCCCATAACAATGACAAGCACAATCGCAATGGGACTCATAGATTTTCCCTCATTTGTCGCTAGGCGAGCGATGGTATGGTTGGTACTACTGAAAACACGCCGCCAATCCTTTAGATGCGGGTGATAGACGTGTAGTTCGAGTTTGAGTATGAATATATCGTGAACGGCGGGAACTGGTGATAAAA